>CAZBNQ010000029.1:0-4720 GCA_964493035.1 uncultured Hyphomicrobiales bacterium
CCCCTCATTGAGGGGTGTCAAGCGGAGCTTGACGGGGTGGACTCTTAAAATACCCAAAACAGAAGAATATCCACCCCGCCCGACTGCGTCGGTCGACCCTCAAGAGGGTAATAAGACAATTTCAATTTATAAACTACAAAAACCATCCACCCCGCCCGACTGCGTCGGTCGACACTCGAGGGTAATAAAGACGATTTCAATTTATAAACTGCCAAAAGTATCCACCCCGCCAGATTTAAATTGCTAATATTTGAGAAAAATATAAAAAAAAAGCAGCCCTTATGGGACTGCCTTTTAGAAATCAAATTTGTATCAATTTATTTTACGAAAGGAGCTTTAGCAACTTCGATTGGGAATCTTTTGCCACGTGCTTCAATTTCGATTTTTGTTCCAGCTTCTTTGAATTCAGGTAGAACATAACCCATTCCTATTGGTTTGTTTAAAGTAGGTGAAATATTACCACTAGTAACAAAACCAATTTCTTTATCGCCGCTAAATATTTTATAACCATGGCGAGGAATAAAGTTTTGAGTTTCAGAAATCAAACCAACCAAATTTCTTGAAGGTTTGTTGGCTTTAACATCATTTAAAACATCAGAGCCATTGAAAGTGCCTTTAGCAAGTTTAGTAATCCATGATAAACCAGCTTCGAGCGGATTAGTATCTTGGTCGATATCATTACCATAGAGCATGTAGCCTTTTTCGAGGCGCAAAGTATCGCGAGCACCCAAACCAACAGCTTCAATACCGAATTCAGCACCAGCTTTGAATAATTCGTTCCAAATTTTAGCGGCATCATCGTCGTTGCCACGGAAGTATAATTCGAAACCAAGTTCGCCAGTATAACCTGTACGAGAAATTATAGTATCGATGCCTGCAATTTTACCAAGAGAGAAATTATAGTATTCTATTTCGCTCATATTGGTTTCAGTAAGTTTTTGAATAGTATCGATAGATTTAGGACCTTGGACAGCAAGAAGGTTGACATCATCAGTAACGTCTTTCAATTCAACGTCAAATCCTTCAGCATTTTTGACACACCAATTCCAATCTTTTTCGATATTAGCACCATTAACCACAAGCATAAAGAAATCTTCGCCCATGTGGTAAACGAGCAAGTCATCGACAATACCGCCATTTTCGAAGCACATAGCGGAATATTGAACTTTACCGAAGCTCAATTTTGAAGCATCGTTGACTGTAATTTTTTGTACGAAAGCTAAAGCATCTTTTCCGCGTACTTCGAATTCGCCCATATGCGATACATCGAATACACCAACAGATTCTCTAACAACTTTATGTTCGTGAATGATACCTTTTGGATATTGAATTGGCATTTCATAGCCAGCGAAAGAGACCATCTTAGCTTGAAGGTCTTTATGAATGTTGTGAAATCTTGTAGTTTTCATTTAATCACCATCAATTTTTTATATTTTGATAAAGTCAGTTTACAAATATATGAAATTTTAGTAAGCTATGGATTTAAAAATAAAAAAAATGGTCGCAAAAGCGACCATTTTCAAAACAAAATCTATTGATAATTTATTTTGTAGCACTATCTAAAATTTTCTTAGCAGATTCTGAAAGCAAATCGCCAAAAGTAAATGCACTTGCGTTAGAATCAGCGGATTTCTTAGTTTCTTGAGGTCTTCTTGGCTCGCGTCTTTCTTCTCTCTGAGGAGCAGCTTGTTCGACAGCTTTAGGAGCAAGGATCAAAGATTCTTGTTCTGGAGTAATATCGGAAATGATGCACTCAATTTGTTCGCCAACGTTATAAGGAATTTTCTTGCCACGAAGTACGTTTTTCATTTTGCTTCTAGGCATAAACCCATCGATATCGCCTTCGAGAGTAACAATAACGCCTTGAGTCATAACTTGAGAAACAGTGCCCATGTGTTCAGAATTTAACGGGAATTTTTCAGCCAAAGCAATCCAAGGATTATCGACTGTGCGTTTCAAACTCAAAGACATGGTTTTCTTTTCTTCAGAAACAGAAATAATTTCAACTTCAACTTCATCATTAATTTTGATTACTTCATCCGGGCTTTTAATTCTCTTTGTCCAAGAAATTTCACCAGTACGGAGAAGACCATCCACACCACGTTCCATTTCGATATAAGCACCGAAATCAGTGATACGGCGAACAATACCTTTGTGGCGAGAGCCGACAGGATATTTTTCTGAGATATTAGACCAAGGTGATTCTTCTAGATCTTTTCTGCTAAGAGCGATACGGTTTTTGTCTCTATCCACTTCGACAACCAAAGCTTTAATAACTTGACCTTTTTTAGCAAAGCTTTTAGTGTCTGCCACATGAACTTGCGAAAGGCGAGAAATATGGATAAGACCTTCGATGCCGCCCAAGTCGATAAATATACCAAAAGTAGCGATAGAAGAAACAGGACCTTCGACAATATCACCAACTTTAATTTTAGTCCAGAAATCGTCTTCCAAAAGTTGCCTGCGGCTTACTAATACAGTCTTGCGATTGGAAGAATCTTCTGATAATTCATGAACTTTAACTTCGATAGTAGAGCCAATAGCTGCTTGAAGTTCTTCTTCAGAAGGATTTCTTTTTAGAGAAAAATGAGAAGCTGGCAAGAAGATAGGAATTTCTTCGAACATAACTCTAAGCCCGCCACGAATTCTATCTTTAATTTCGACGCTAAGAGTGGAGTTATTATCTTTAGCAGCTTTAATTTTATCGAAAGCTTCATTAAATTTTTGCTGTTTGAGCTCGGCAGCTTTTCTTGCTTCGTCATCATCAGCGGGTGCGCCTGTTTCGCTGCTTTGGCTATTGACTACAGCATCAGGAGCAGTAATGATGACCTCTTCGGGAATCTGCTCGTTTGTTTGATTAGCCGTAGTAGCTTCGGCATTGATTTCGGCTTCGTTTGCTACGTTAGCCTTCAATTCAGCATTATTAGTTTCAACTTCATTTGTAGCGATAATTTCATTTTCAGCGTTTGACATTGCACGCACCCAATTTAAAAAAATGAGACAAAAACATTAAAGGATGTATATTTATTATTATTTTATTACAATATACAGATTTCAAATATACATAAAAAAAATCATTTAAGAAAATATAATTGTTGGATTTAGGTAAAAAATAATAACTTGTTTTTCGCTCTGATAATTGTTTTATTGTATTAATCATATTTATTAATGATTTGCAAGACTTAATTATGAATAAATATATACTAATTGTAACATTTCAATGTTTTGTTTGTTCATAGAAAATACAAGGAAAAAATATTGTTTAATTTGTATTAATCAAATGAATTAGCTGAATTATATGATAATAATTAAAAAAAGTATTGGATTTTATTAAAAATAATAATAAATTAGGGATGGATATCTTCTAGCACATTTACAAGGTATGGAGAACTTATTCTGGAGAAGATATCAAAATTATCAGAACGGCAAGAGATGTAATAGCAGTTAATCAATCAAACTCATTCATTTGAATGAATTTTTATGGATTAATGATTTATCATTTATTCATAAATAAATTTGAACTAATTTTATGTTTTTTCAAAAATAAATAGGGTAATCTAATGAAAAAGCTATTACTTATTATGCTTGTAACATTATTTGGAGCTAGTCTGTATGCTCAAAATATTGTTACTGAAAGCTTCGAAACTACTACAGCAGGAACAACAACTCCTCCTACGGGATGGCAGAACATAACTGTCATTGGTACTACCGAATTGTGGAGTTTTGAATCTTCTGGCTTAAACCCATCTTGTTCGCCTTATGATGGCAGCAGAATGGCGAAATATGCTTGTTATGATTATGATTCAGACCAAAGATCTGCACTCATTTCACCGGTGGTAAACCTATCGGGTAATACAGGAAGCAATGCTTATATCAAATTCTGGATGTATAGAGATGATGCATATCCGACTTACGATGATTCTGTTATCGTTTATGTTAATACTAGTGCTTCTATGACTGGAGCTACTCGCTTAGGCTATGTTTGCCGTCATTATCAAGACTATCCTTCGGTTGGTACTGCTAATGCATGGTATCAATATACTTTTACTGTGCCTTCGAGCTTTACTAGTACAAGTAACTACTTTATTATTGAAGGTATGTCAAAATATGGTAATAATATTTATTTTGACAAAATTGAATATACAAACTTTGTGTCTCCAATGACATATACTTCGAGTAATACAATTCAAGTTACTACTGCTCCGGTTAGAGTTGGCTCTACAAACCAACCAATTCTTGCTATGCAGGTGGTTACTGGTGGCGAATCATCACCACTACTAACATCAAATTTGAACTTTACTCTTCCGGGTACTGTCAATGCTGCAAATATTACAAATGCAAAAATTTATTATACCGGATCGAGTGCTACTTTTGCAACTACAAACTTGCTTGCTACTGTTGCAAATCCTAGTGGTACATTCTCTGTACCTGTTAATCAAACATTGATTTCAGGTAATAATTACTTCTGGCTTACTTTTGATATTTCCGGATCAGCAACTACAAATCAACCTGTGGATGCTATATGTAATAATATGACAATTGCTGCAGTAAATAGAATACCGACAGCAACTGATCCAACTGGATCAAGAACAATTAAAACTGCTCTTGCTGGTACTTATACTTTAGGTCCTTCAGGAAACTATACTACATTGGCTGATGCAATGGACGATGTTTCATTCTTGGGTATGACAGCTCCAGTGACATTTAGCGTCACCGGTAA
>CAZBNQ010000029.1:4730-15599 GCA_964493035.1 uncultured Hyphomicrobiales bacterium
CGCCAAGCAAGCCTTTATGCTCCTGATTTGGGTGCTAATCTTGGTGTGACTATTAAACCAGCTTCTGGTGTTAATGCTACTATCAATGCAGGCCATGGTGGTCAAGTTCTTTTTGTGGGTGGTTTTAATAATTTAACTATTGATGGCTCTAATACTATCAATGGTACTACTCGCAATCTTACTTTCAACAACACAAGTACTGCTGCAGTAGCTCATGGCATTTTCTTGCAGAGTGTATCAAATGTTGCTCTCAAAAATCTTACTTTGACAAATGCTTCAACTGGTACTGCTGTTGGTGTAGTATTTTCAACATCTAGCAATTCATCATTGACAAACTCAAAAGTATGCAAAAACAGTGTTGCTTTAGTAATTCAAAACCATTGCTCAAACCTTTCAGTAACTAAAAACTTGTTTGGTTCTGATCTAGCATCAGAAGCAATGAAATCGATGGCTGTTCAATGTATTGTTGGATCTGGCTATACTTATTCTGTAGATGGCTTTACATTTGCAGATAACGAAATCAATGGTATATATAATGCAGATGCAAGTTCGGTTTCTCGTGGTTTGTATTTGCAATCAGCATTGAATTCTACAATTGTACGCAACAAAATCCATAATTTGGATAATACAGGCGGACAGATCTATGCAGTTCAATTAATGGGTATTGTTGGTCAAACACCAGCTCAAAGCATTAATATGACATTTGCCAATAATATGATTTATGATATTACAGGCTCATCAAATGCTTTAGCATTTGTAATTAATGATGCTGCAAACTTGAATATTTATCATAATACTTTGAATTTGGCTTCTACAGTTACCGGCTCATTTGGTGTTGGTTTCTATTGGTGGCAAAATCTATCTAACATCAAGTTTGTCAATAATATTGTGAATAATGAATCAAGTGCAAGTACAAAATATGTTATGTATTCACCATTAACTGCAAATCCATTTTCAGAAATAAGTGGTAATGTTTATAATATTACAACTGGTGCTTCTTTCTCATATTATAATAGTACAACTCAAACAACTTTCAACGATTGGAAGACAGCATTAGGCGGCGGAGCTAATGAATCTAATTCAATAGCAAAAACAGTAAGTTTTGTTTCCGCTACTGATTTGCATGTTTCCGGATCAAGTATTGGTGATGTTGATTTATTTAAATCAACAGTAACAGGTATCACAAGTGATTTCGACAATGAAACTCGTCCGGCTTCTATCAATTATGCTGGTGCTGATGCTGTAGTACCTAACTTGGCTGTTTCAGCAGATTTATCGAGTAGTTATATACTTTGTAACGGTTCGAATTTCTCAGCTACAGTTAATTCTGTAGTTGTGAATTATGGCGATGGAATTTCGAGAACTACAACTAATCCAGTTGTTTACACTTGGTATAAAGACGAATCAGAAATAACAAATGAAGGCGGTATTCCTGGTTTGACTGTTGCTGGAAGTACAGTAAATATTAATAATGCAACATCAGATCATACTGGTTCATATTGGTGCACAATGAATTTTGGTGGTGTAAGCACAACTAGCACAACTGCATTTATTGATGTACAATATCCAATAGTATTAGAATCTACAGTTCAAGATGTTGGTGCATGCTGGGGCGGAGCTCCATTTGTTCAAATGTGGATTAATGCTTCAGGTACAATAAGTAATTATCAATGGCAAAAAGAAGTAGTCGGCGAAGGTGGTTCTTACTTCCAAGATATGACCGGCGAAACAAATTCAGTATTGACAATTCCATTGACTGGCGATCCACAGCAAGTTGCAGGAAGATATAGAGTGATTGTATTTGGTCCGGGCAATTGCGGTCCAGCAACACTTACTTCAAATATTGCAACTGTTTCTATAACAGAACCTGTATCAAACGAACATTATGAGTATGAATTTAATGAATCAAACATTTGCGAAGATGCAACAATAACAATTACAGCTCAAGCAAATGGTACTATCACCGGTTATCAATGGGAAAGATTTGTGAATGGTATTTGGACACCAATAGCATTAAATGATAACCCAAGTGCACAATCGCAAACATTTGAAATGATTGCTGTAAAACCTGATATGTCTGGCGAATATAGAGTAAGAATTTTTGGAAGCCCACAATGTGCAGTTAGCGAAGTTGCATTAGCTCCAATCAATTTACTAATTTGGCCACAATTCAAAGTTGCATACCAACCAAAAGATCAAACATTGTGCGAAAATGAATCAATTAACTTAAGCGTTATTGGTGAAGGCGAAATCAATGGTTATCAATGGTATTATGAAGGCAAGCCAATCGATGCAGCAACAAATCCAACAGCTACAACAGCATTCTTAGAAATCAAAAATGCAAGCTATTTGCTTTCCGGTTCTTATGCATGCGAACTTACAGTTTCTGATTGCCGCGGTTTGAATCGCAAAGAAATGTCTGCTCCGGCAGAAGTATATGTTTTGCGCGCAACTCAAATCACAAAACAACCAGCAGCATTGACAATGGCACAAGTTGGTGAAAGAATCGAATTAACAGTCGAAGCTCATCACAAAGGCAAGACTCCTCCATTCTATAAAGACAAATTCCAATGGTATCGCTATAATGCATCAACTCAAACATCATCTGAATTAGCTGATAATGCAAAATATGCAGGTACAAAATCATCAGTACTTTCAATCAACAAAATTGAAGCAAGCGACTTCACAACAAATGGCGATTATTACTATGTTGTGGTTGAAGGTATGTGCGGAAATGCAACATCAGCACCTGCAGTTATCAACGAAGGTTTGAGACTTACAGCTAAAACTCAACCAAACGGATTTGCAATTTGTGAATCTAATCCGGCAAAACTTACATTTGAAGTTGAAGTAAATAATCCTCAATACCAATTAGAATATAAATGGTTTAAGGATGGAGTTGAAATACCAAATTCAAATATGAGCGAATTCAACTTTAGTGCAATAATGGCAAGCGATGCAGGCAAATACTATGCACAAGCTATGGTTGCTAATATGCCTTCAGTAATGATTGAATCAGATAAAGTTGATGTTGTTGTTAATGTTGGTCCAACAATTACAACTCAATTGCCAGCCAAACTCGATGTTGTAGCAGGCAAAGATATTGAATTAACAGTTGTTGCAAGCGGATCCGGTGTATTGACTTATGAATGGTATAAAGATAATACAATCATATCTGGTGCAAATACTGATAAATATACAAAAGCAAATGCAGATGCAAATGATGCCGGTAGATATACTGTGAAAGTAATTAACGACTGTGGTGAAGAACTTTCTTTGGAAACAGTTGTTACTGTAACTAAGACAGGAATTGTAGGTGTAGTAGATAATGCAAATGATTATGGACTTACAATCAATCCAAATCCAGTATCAAATGCAGCAGAAATAAGCTTTAAAGCAACAAATGCTTCAAATGCAAAAGTAAAATTGATGGATATCAGTGGTAGAGAAATTGCAGTATTATATAATACAGTAGCCAATGATTTGGTTAAAATCAATCTAAATTCATCAGAATTGAATCTTGCAAATGGTACATATCTAATCACTCTCGAAGTGAATGGAAATGTGACAAGCAAGCGAATTGTAATCAATAGATAAGTTTAATATTTTATAGAATTTAAATTGCCGAGAAGTAATATTCTCGGCTTTTTTATTTAAAAAAAAAATCATTGACAAAATCAAAAAAAATGGTATATTTATTGAAAGATTAAGATGAAAATGGGTATATTTTTTGTAGAAATTAACGTGATAATTGTTTATAATTAAACAATCGTTAAAAATACTTAATTTATAATATACCAAAATGCTCATAAATAAGAGCATAATTGAAAAAATAAATAATGAAGGAAATGAAATATTCATTGTTTTTTCACAAATGACAGGGTGAATTTATGTACAAAAAGCTACTAGCGAGTTTATTCGCTTTTCTGTGCATTGGTCTATTAAGCAACGTATATGCTCAAGTGCAGATAGGCGCAACAAGCTATACATCGCTAAAGGCGGCATTTGATGCCATTAATGCAGGAACGCATACTGGTGCTATAACAATCCAAATAACCGGAAATAGCACCGAAACAGCAACTGCAGTTTTGAACAAATCCGGAACAGGATCTGCAAGCTACACATCTGTAACACTTTATCCAACTGGTACTTACACAATTTCGGCAAACACAACAGACGGCGTTATCGAATTGAGAAATGCTGCCAACATTACTATTGATGGCCGTATCAATCAAACTGGTACAACAAATGGCTTGACTTTGCAAAGTACAAATACAAGTGGATCTCCAGTTATCTGGATGGATTCGACTATTACATCAGGCACAGGACCAAAAGATATTACTATCAGAAATTGTAATATAATTGGTGGAACAAATACAAGTTCTTCTGCTTTTGGTATTGTAGCAAGTTCTTCAAGCTCGAAAACAACAGGTTTATATGGTTTGAGCAATATTAAGATACTTAACAACTTATTCAAAAATCACTATTATGGTGTAAGATTATATGGAGTTTCTTCCTCAAGAACTCAATCTTGCGAAATTGATGGAAATACATTTGGTGGAGACGATCCATTGGATGGTATAAATTACTATGTTATTTATGTATATTATCATCAAAACACAAAAATCAACAATAACATAATTAAAAATGTATATACAACTGCAAATTCCATTTATTGTATTTATAATTATTATGGCGAAACTTGCCAAATAACAAATAATACAGTAAGAGATATCAGTGTTGGTTATTCTTGCTATGGTTCATATCATGTGTCTTCCAACAATACATTGATAAGAAATAATAAATTTTACAATTTGAGATCAAATAGTACAAGTGGTTATGGAGTCTATGGCATATATATATCATCAGGCAATTCAGACACATTAGTCAATAATGTGATATATAATTTGACATCAACAAATTATAGCTCAACATCGACTCTCAATCCATATGCAATTTATATTGCAGGTGGCACAGGGCATGTTTTGTATCATAATTCTGTACACTTATATGGAACTCAAAGTGGTTCTAATACAAGTGCTACAAGATCTGCTTGTCTATATGTGTCTTCAAGTTCTGCTACTGGAATGATTATAAGAAACAACGTATTTGCAAATGGATTGGTAGGCTTAAGCGGATCAAGCTCCTATTGCGTTTATTTCAGTGCAAATCCATCTACAATCACAATGAACAACAACTGCTATTATGCATATGGCACTTATGGTAAATTGGGTTATTACACAAGTGATAGATTGACATTAGGAGATTGGCAAACTGCAACATCTCAAGATGCTAATTCAATCGCATCAAATCCAATTTTCAACGCAAACAATGTATTGGTTCCATTTACAGGATCGCCATTACAGAATGCAGGTGCAGCCATTGCAGCTTTTAATGTTGATATTTTAGGTGTAACACGAAGCGCAACTACACCAACTATTGGTGCGTATGAACAGGTTGGAGATATTGCAGGACCTGCAATTACATTTACACCTATAAACAATACTACTTCTTTGACTAATAGAGTATTAACAGACTTTGCTAATATCACAGACTTATCAGGTGTAAATAATAGTACAAATCCACCAAGACTTTACTATAAAAAGCAAAGCAATGCAAATACTTATGTAGATAACACTTCAGCTACAAATGGTTGGAAATATGTTGTTGGAACTCAAAATGGTAATAATTGGTCATTTACAATTAACAACTCATTAATTAATGGTGGAGTTGCAACTGCTGATGTTATTGAATATTTTGTTGTAGCTCAGGATAACTTCACGACAGCAAATGTTGGTTCTACTGCAACTCTTAATACAAGTCCTAGTTCTGTCGCTTTAATAGCAGCAAACTTCCCTGTTACAGGTTCATCAAAATATACTTTAGCTACACCATATAGTGGAACTATTGAAGTTGGAACAGGAAAAACAATTACTTCATTAACTGGGGCTAATGGTTTATTTAATGCATTAAATAATGGTGCATTAGTTGGCAACCTTAATGTTAATATCACATCCGATTTGACAGAAGATGGTACTGTTGCTTTAAATCAAATAGTTGAAGAAAGTGGTTCAGGATTTACAGTTACTATTCGTCCTGCAACTGCAACAAACTATACAATCTCCGGCAACTATGCAGGTGGTTTGATTAGATTAAATGGTGCTGATAGAATAGTATTTGATGGTAGATTTAGTGGAAATGGAACTTATCTAACATTCCAAAATCTTTCTACAGCTTCATCTGCAGTATTCCAAATCACAAGTTTGGGTGCAAATGCTGGTGCTACATTTAATACTATCAGAAATTGTAATATTTCGACAAATTCTATTGCTGCTGCTACATACGGTATTGTTGCAAATGGTTCTTTGACATCATTTACAACAACTGGTATGGATATTGACAACTTGTCAATTATTGCAAACAACATTAAAAAAACTAAAAATGCTATTTATATTTATGGTGCAAGTGGTTCGGTTGATAACTTAATTATCGACAGAAACGTGATTGGTTCTGATGTGGTTTCAGAATCAATAAGCCATAAAGGTATTGATATTCAAGATTGTAATGCTCCTCAAATTACTAATAATACAATCAAAAACGTAATTTGGGAATCAACTACTTCTGATTATTACCAAGCAGGTATCGAATTAAAATCCGGTACTATCAACAACCCAATTATTACTGGAAATACTATTACATCAGTAAAAAATCCAAATACAGGTGGTTGGGGCGCTTATGGTATTAATATCGAAGCTACAGTTTCGGGTGGTACTCTTGCAAATAACTTTGTATCTGATATTACAACTCTTAATTATTCCAGTTCAAGTACACTTTATAATGCGTTTGGTATTCGCCTTACAACAGCAGTAACAAACTTAAATGTGCACCACAATACTGTAAATATGGCATCTGCAACTCCAGATGTAGGTACATCAGTAGGTATGTGCGCAGCATTCCTTGTTACAGCAACATCATCATCTGGTTTGTCTGTAAGAAATAATATTTTCATCAACAAAAATACATTTACAGTTTCTGGATCAAAATCATACGCTATTTACTTGCCTTCTGGATTTACGTTTGGCTCAATAGCTAATAATGATTATTATGTAAGTGGTACTAACGGTGTATTGGCTTATGTTGGTGCTGATAAGACTACTTTAGCAGATTTCAAAGCATCTATAACAAATGATTTGACTTCAATTACAAAAGATGTTACATTCTTGAACTCAACATCAGGCGTGTTGCAAAATCCATCATGTTATGATACTGAATTAAATGCGCCAGTTCTTGCTACAGTAAGTACTGATATGCACGGTGAAACAAGAACAACAAACAACAACAAAATTGGTATTGATGTTGTTCAACCTTCTAATATTACTGCTACATCACTTCCAGCAAATGTAGCTAAATGTGCCGGATTTACTCAAGTTTGGTCATTTACTCCTTCTATAGCTGGTTTTGTTGATGGTATTGCACGTACTGGTACAAATGGGGATAATTCTTTATATAATTATACTTGGTACTATAATGGCAATCCTGTTGATGAAGAAAGTGGTGAATTTACTGTAAACAGAAATGAATTGACTCTTCTATCTTCACAAGAATGGAATGCTGGTAATTATTATTGCCAATTTACATTTATGGGCAATACTTATTCTACAAACGTCTCTACATTAGGTATGGAAGTTCCTGTTGCGATAGACAATCCAAAGAATACATATACCGGTTGTTTGCACGATCCTAACGTAGTTATGTCTGTAAGTGCAAGTGGTACTATTATTGGTTACAAATGGTTCAAAGAAACTAGTCCAAATGTATGGACAGAAATTCTTGGCGAAACAACAAATACTTACGTTAAGCCAATGGGCACATATAATGACATGGTTGGTACTTATAAAGTACAAGTATTAGGTCCTGGCAATTGCGGTCCTGCTTTCGAAGAAGCTACATTTAAAATCTCAATGGATATTCCATTAGAATCAGCTACATTCAAAGCAGAAGATGCAGAGGGCAATGAACTTGATTATATGTTGCTTTGCGAAGAATCTTACATAAAATTCTCTGTTGTTCCAGGTCCTGGAACAATTACTGGTTACCAATGGCAAGTAAAACGCAACAATGTATGGATAGATCTTCCAGTAGTAGAATATCCATCAGCAATTACTCCTACTTTGATTATTGAAAAGTCACGTCCGGATCAATCAGGCGAATATCGTTGTATTATCAAAGGTTCACCTGCATGTAACTTAGATCTATACGCTGAAACACAAATAAAAGTATGGCCTCGTTTCAAATTTGCTTACGAACCAGAATCACAAACAATTTGCGAAAACGAAAACATTAAGCTTGGCGTAGTAGGCGATGGCGAAATTTTAGCTTACCAATGGTTGAAAGATGGCGAACCAATCGATGCTGCTAAAAATCCAACAGCTATTACTCCTTTCTTGGAAATTAGCAAAGCTGACTATTTAATGTCTGGTTCTTATGTAGCTCAACTTACAATTAAAGATTGCAGAGGCATAATGAATGTTTATACAGCTCCTGCTCAAGTTTATGTAATGCGTGCTACTCAAATCACAAAACAACCTGCAGCTATCACATTGGTAGAACTTGGCTCTAAAGTTGAATTGGTAGTAGAAGCTCACCACAAAGGTAAAACTCCTCCATTCTATAAAGACAAGTTCCAATGGTATCGCTATAATGCATCAACACAAACAAGTACAACATTAGTTGATAATGCTAAGTTTGCCGGTGCTACTTCTTCGGTATTGTCCATCAATCATGTTGAAGCATCTGATATTACAGAAAATGGCGACTATTACTACGTTGTAGTTGAAGGTATTTGCGGTAATGCAACTTCATCACCAGCTTTGATCAACGAAGCAGCAAAATTAACTATTAAGACTCAGCCTCAAGGCGCAACAGTTTGCGAATCAAATCCAGTGAAATTAACTTTCGAAGCTGAAGCTAACAGCAGCAAATATACTATTGAATATTCATGGTATAAAGACGGTGCTTTGATTCCAAATGCTAATACTAATGAATTGACAATTAATGCTATGGCAGCTGACGCTGGCAAATATAAAGCGATTGCTAAGATTGCTAATATGCCAAATGTTAATGTTGAATCACAAGAAGTTGAATTGATTGTAAATGTTGGTCCAACTATCACAACTCAACCTTTAGCTAAAATTGATTTGACTGCAGGCAAAGACTTAGAATTGACTGTTGTTGCTGCAGGTAGCGGTACTTTGACATACGAATGGTATAAAGACGGCGCAGTAATTGCAAACGCAAATGCTGATTCATTCAAGAAAACAAATGTTGACGTTAATGATGCCGGTACTTATACTGTTAAAATTACAAATGATTGCGGCGAAATTACTTCTGATGCTTCAGTTGTAACTGTTACTAAGACAGGTATTGTAAGTGTGTATGATGTCAACGGTTACAATAGATTGTTGCCAGTTGCTCCAAACCCAATATCAAATAACGCTGTTATAGCATTCGAATCTACTTCAGATGCACATGCTAGATTGGCCATTTCTGATATTAATGGTAAGGAATTACTTGTATTATTTGATAATAATGCAAATTCTGGAATCAACAGAATTAACTTCAATCCGTCTGAATTAATGTTGGCTAATGGTTCATATATTATAACATTGAATCTTGCAGGCCAGACTTATTATACAAATATAGTTATTGCCAGATAGTAGGCACTAATTAAATCAAAATCAGCCCGGGTTTTTATCCGGGCTTTTTTTATTTCTATTCTTTTATAGACAATTTAGCAAAATTGATTAAATTGCAGTTTTGCTTATTGATAAATATTAAACTATATGGGTATAAAATTATCAGCTTATATCTCTAAAAGATTTGCAAGCTCTTCCAAAAGAAGATTTCTTAGTTTTGCTCGTATAATTGCATTTTTGGGAGTTGCCTTAGGTACTATCGCTCTTATTATGTCTTTATCAATACTCGATGGTTTCGAAAACGAACTAAAAAAATCTTCGATTAGCTTTACTTCTCATATAAATGTTACTAAAATCAATACAAAACCAATAAATGAATATCCTTATTATCAAGCTAAACTTCTAAAAGAATTTCCTCAAATTCAATCCGTAAGCCCGGTTATCGAACGCGAAGCACTGATAAAATCAAAATTCAACGTGGAAGGTGTTTTAATTAAAGGTATTGATTATAATGCTGATATTTCAGGATTAACTACTAAATTATATGATGGTTCATTTAATTTTGATACTAGTTTCAGCAAAAAGCAAGTAGTATTAGGAAAAGCTTTAGCTGATAAAATGTCTGTCAAAGTAGGAGACGATATTGCGCTTTATGTGTTAAAAGGATCTGCATCGGAAATTAGTGATTACAACGTCAGTAAGTTCAATATTATTGGAATTTATCAGACCGGTATGATGCAATACGACGATGTGCTGATATATATGCCTCTAAATAAACTTGCTGCCTTTATTAAATATCCTGAAAATTCTTGTTTAAAATTAGAAATTAAATTAAAAAATTTAGATAATATTAATAATATATCATCGAAAATTATGGATAAAATGGGATTCCCATATTATACGATGACATATTATGAGCTGCATAGTTCAATTTTTTCATGGATTGAACTTCAAAAAGAACCCATTCCACTTGTGCTTGGTTTGATATCTATTGTTGCCGTGCTTAATATAATAACGACACTACTAATAACTGTAGTCGAAAAAACTCATTCAATAGGTATCTTAAGGACATTGGGAATAAAGCGCAGGGACTTGTTATTTTCATTCATTCATCAAGGAATGATGATAGGAGTAAGTGGTTCTTTAGTTGGTGCAGCGTTGGCATTAATATTTT
>CAZBNQ010000030.1:0-15386 GCA_964493035.1 uncultured Hyphomicrobiales bacterium
ATTTCACTACCGATCACTTCCATATCATCAAAAGTTTGAACAAAGCTAACATACCATTTCCCATCTGCTATCTCTGCTCGCAATAGTTTCAAATTATTGATATCAGCTTTAAATATTTCCTTGTATTTATTCAGAAATTCTTTACTTGCGGCTACAAGTTGGTCTTTAGAGCTAATTTCATTACAAATTTTTATTGGTTTGCCAACAGCAATTATTGGGCAGCCACTTGCTTTATCAATTGTAACATTCCAATCGCCATTATTATTTAAAAATATTTTCCAATTAGATGAATTTTCTGCATTTAAGCAATTAACTGTATGTTTGAAATCAGCATTATCATATAATTTCACCAAGTCTTCGGCATTCAGCCCATTGGCAAAAGCAATCAAAAACAAAACAGTACTTACGACAAGGTAACTGAATCTTTTCATAGTTTATTCCATTATTATTTGTTTATTATATCATAACACTTCAAAAGTTTAAAAGTTAACAATTGAATTATACTTTCTTTAATATTCAATCTAAATTTCTATTTGATAACGACAAGCAATGTTTTTTGATTACCTTTTTCATCAATTATTTTCAAATAGTATGAACCTTTATTTAAATCTTCTAAATTGCAATTTTCTAAAGTTAGTACATTTTTTCCAATCTCCAATTTATATCTCTCCAGATGGAATATATTTCTACCAAAAATGTCGT
The DNA here is from genome assembly GCA_964493035.1 of uncultured Hyphomicrobiales bacterium. Lineage (GTDB taxonomy): Bacteria > Bacteroidota > Ignavibacteria > Kapaibacteriales > UBA2268 > JAUQWR01. The sequence continues at coordinate 703 of CAZBNQ010000030.1, forward strand.
AAAAGCCAATATCTGCGTAAGTTTCAACATTCGAAACAATTGATAATATTTCATGTTTTGATATTGGATTTGGATAGCATATTAGCTCAATATCTTCAGAATCATTTTTATATTGAGTGCTAGTTGTTAATTGTTCTCCAAATATTTTAAGATCATCTATGCCAATAGTTAAAAAAGCATAATTATAGTCTTTATCATATTTTGAAGGATAATCTACCTTGCTGCTTGCTTTAAACATAAACTTGATTTTTGTATCATTATCTAAAGTATCGGGCAATTCTATAATTACATTTTTCCATTTATTATGCAACAGTTTAATTGATGTTGTATCGAAACTAACAAAATTAATAAAGAATTTGTTAGTTTGGTATAAAAGTACCCAATCAGGACGATTTTCCAATTTATAATACATCCAAAATCCTACTTGCTCATCTTTATAAGGTTTGTTGCTAAAAGAAGTATATTCGTAAATCCAAAAACTTATAATTGGAGCCTTATCTGTTTTATTTATAGTATAATCTGGAGTAACAACAACTGAACTTCCATCAATCAACGTTTCTTTTCCTGTAATTAAGCACTTAGTTCCTTTTAAAGTAATATCTTCAAAAGGATGATAATTTGACCAACCACGCCCGGAATTATAACCATCCGGTTCTATAATTGAGAAGCCCTTACCCGAATTTATATATTCTGTTATATAAAACTTATTCTCTTCAAATTGTTCTTCCAAGATTTTATTATACCCTGTTAAATAAGTGTAAAAAGCCACATTATTATCATAATCAATATTTAAAGTCTTACCTGTATACTCATCTTTATATTCAATCTTATAGTAGACTATTTCCGGATTTTCAAAGCCCTTAATTTTACATTCATACTTATTCTCATTCAAATTCAAAGTTATTATGTTACTTTGGTTTCTTTTCTTCAAATAATATGTTAAAAACATATTAGAGGGCTTTTTTAATGGGATTATGTTAGGTATAAATTCGACAGTAACATTTTGCTCCTCCTTAACATTTTCTAAATCATCCAAAGGAGTAAATTTAAAGCTATCATAGAGTAATAGATTTGCACCAATATTATGCCTGCCAAATGCTTCCATAATTTGATTTAAATGAGGTGTACCATCAGTCAAGTCTCCGTTATCATCATCAGCAATCAAAACAGCAATAAGCCATTTTTTAAATACAATTCTTACATTCATGTCATTCGGCAAACTATACATTGCAAAGTGCATCAATTTAAAGCTTATATCTCTACCGAGCAGTTTCCTAAGATCCCAAAATGCGCCTGCCAAGACTCTTCCATCATTATGGCTTTCACCATTGCAGGAATCAGGGAAAATGCATTTATTGTCTGAATTTCGAATATATAATTTTTCATCATCGCCCCAAATACCTTGTGTTCCTATTGGATCATCTAAAATCATGTTTAAATTTACATCAGCTAATGCTTCGTGACAAATTTTACTTAAAAACAATTGCCCTCTTTCTTTATAAAACAAATCGTTTATAGCATGTCCATATTCATGATACATCACTCCAGGACAAAGAGCCAATTGATATTTTGTGTTGTCATATTTCGAGAAACCTATGGCACAATTCTTACTATCATAGAATGCATTCTCCCCCATTTCACTATAGTTTGAATTCATACCATAAAACGTAACATCAACTTTTCTATCTAAACACTTAAGATTTGTGTCTATTTGTTTTATTATTTCTTTGTTTTTGTTTAAGTGGTATATAGCAAAAACACCATATTTATTCGAATTTATATCATTTAAAACAAATTCATTCAATTTTGGATCAAAATCTATCGGTGTGGGACTGTAGTATACTCCCATAGAATCTGAAATGTAAACATTTGTAGCAGGTGATTTATATTCAAATGTAATTTTTTTAACATTATTGCTACTATATTTTATTTTTGCATCCTGATCAGTCTTTATATTGGAACCATCTACTTTTAAATAAACCTGTTTTAAATCAACATTTACAGGTTCATCAGAATAAAATTTTTCAATAGTTTTCCCTACCAATTTAACTGATTTAAATTCTGTAAGTAAATTGTTTTTTTGCCAAATAATAATTCCATCATAAACATCAACAAATGTCTCGTAAATCTACCTCTCATTATTACTACTTATAATTTGATATACTTTCTTAAATTCAATTTTATTCTCTTTATATACAGGTATAATATATTCAGTTCCGGAATTCTTTGATTGTAGCTTATTTATATTTTTCTTATCATTAGCAATATTGAGGGATTTGTTAGTTATATCAATTGCTTTCGATATATCGATTTTATTTTTTTTAGGGAATTCGATATTCTTATAAAAACTAATATTAAACGCAAAAACACAACCTTCAGAATTAATAGTTAAATTAATTTCTGACATCAAGACTTCGATACTATCTTCAAATTGATTAAAAGTAACATACCATTTATCTAGTACATTATCAACTCTACTTAGTCTGATTTTATCAACTTCAATATTAAATAATTTTTGATTTTGGAAAAGGAATTTTTTAGAATATTCAGCTACAATCTCCTTGTCACTAATATCAGATGGCATGATTTTAATAGGCTTACCATAAGCAATTACCGGAGTATTAGTAATTTTATCAATTGACAGCTCCCATTTGCCATTATGATCTATAAAATCTTGCCACTCCATTCTATTTTCTGATTTATTCAAAGGTATAATTTTTTTGAAATCATCATTAGGATAGAGTTTGACTAAATCTTCAGAATTTGAATTATTGGAGAATAAGAATAGAAATAATAAACTTGCAAAAACAGTATAAGATAAGCTCATAAAAAAACCTCATAAATGCTTATGAATATATATATAAATAACCGACAAATATTCCTGTTGTTACAAAAAAAAAGAAGCAGCTTAGTTTAGCTGCTTCCTTATAAAATCAAAATATTGTAATTTTACATACCTTCTGCTTCAATAGCTTCCGACATGTCAATTTCCAAATTGTCGTTGTAGGCTTTTATATTCAAAGAATCAGTTCTTCCAAATATATTGCCGATTTCAGAAGTTACTACCATATCTTGGTAATGACGCAAGCCCGTGCCTGCTGGGATCAACTGGCCAAGAATGATATTTTCTTTCAAGCCTATCAAATTATCAACTTTTGCTGCTACAGATGCATCTGAAAGCACACGTGTAGTTTCTTGGAATGACGCTGCAGACAACCAGCTTTCAGTTGTTAATGATGCTTGTGTGATACCTAGCAAAATTGGTTCGGAAATAGCTGGATCTGCCGGACGGAATTCCGCTACTGCTTTGCCTTTATGACGTAAATCATTATTGATGTCACGTACTTTGCGGCGAGCTACCAACTGACCTTCGCTAAACTTAGAATCTCCCTTTTCGCTGATTACTACCATGTTCTTAAGCATTTGATTTTCATCAAATAATCTTAATTTATCTACATGGTCGTTCTCTAAGAATGAGGAATCTCCTGAATCAACGATTCTTACTTTTTGAAGCATTTGACGTACAATTACTTCAATGTGTTTATCATTGATTTTTACACCTTGCATACGGTATACTTCTTGAATTTCGTTTACAAGATATTCCTGAACCGCATTAGCACCTTTGATTCTCAAAATGTCGTGTGGGTTGATTGAGCCTTCTGTCAATCTATCACCTGCGCGAACAAAGTCGCCTTCTTGAACCAAAATGTATTTACCAATTGGCACTGAATATTCTTTTCTTGTCTTTTCGTCTAATGAAGTAACTACCAAAGTACGTTGACCACGTTTTTGCTTATCGAATGATATGATACCATCGATATCACTTACGATTGCCGGATTTTGTGGAGCACGTGCTTCAAACAATTCAGTTACGCGTGGCAAACCGCCTGTGATGTCTCGGGTACGACCCAAGTCTCTAGGAATTTTTGCCATCGGAGTACCAATACCTACCAATTCATTATCGTCCACACTCAATTGAGCACGTGATGGAATATTGTAAGTCTTTAATACTCTGCCTTCTACATCTATAATTTCGATAGCAGGAGATTTTGTTTTGTCTCTCGAATCGATAATAACCTTTGTAATGTGGCCTGTTGTTTCGTCGTTCACTTCGCGATAAGTTACGTTTGGCACCATATCACGATAACGAATACGACCCGAAACTTCAGTGATAATTGATGAGTTGTAAGGATCCCATTCATAAATCATGGCGCCTTTCTTAACCACATCACCATCCTGAACTTTAAGCACAGCACCATAAGTAGCATCATATTTTGTAAGTACGCGGTTGGAATCCGGATCAATGATATTGATAGAACCCATACGACTTATTGAAATATGTACCTGACCTTCTTCGCCTTCGTAGCTGATCTGACGAATATTATCAAACTGAATAACACCATCAAATTTTGCAACGATTGAAGACTGCGATGCGACCAATGCCGCAGTACCACCGGTGTGGAACGTACGAAGAGTAAGCTGAGTACCAGGTTCACCGATTGATTGAGAAGCAATAGTACCAACTGCTTCGCCGACGTCGGTGAGCTTGCCGGTTGCTAGGTTGCGACCATAGCACTTAGCGCAAACACCACGACGAGATTCGCAAGTCAATACCGAACGAATCATAACTGCTTCGATAGCAGAATTATCAATTTTATCAGCAATTTCTTCATCAATTACTTCGCTAGCTCTAACAATCAATTCATCAGTAATCTGATCGCGAACATCAAGCAGAGCAACACGACCAAGAACGCGTTCTGATAGAGCCTCTTTCACTTCTTCGCCATCTTTGAGTGCAGTCATTTCCACACCGCGGATAGTTCCGCAATCCATTTCACTGATAATAACATCCTGAGCTACGTCGTGCAGACGACGAGTCAAGTAACCAGCATCAGCTGTCTTCAACGCTGTATCCGCCAAACCTTTACGAGCACCGTGAGTAGAAATAAAGTACTCAAGAATCGACAAACCTTCTTTAAAGTTTGCAATAATCGGGTTTTCGATAAGTTCGCCTGTCGAGCCTGACAATGATTTTTTAGGTTTTGCCATCAAACCACGCATACCTGCAAGCTGACGAATCTGCTCTTTTGAACCGCGGGCTTGAGAGTCAAGCATCATCCAGAATGTGTTGAAGCCTTGTTGAGCTTTTGATAATTCTACATATAATTTATCAGCAACACGGTTTGTAGCATTAGACCATGTATCGATAATCTTGTTATAACGTTCGCCACTTGAAATAACGCCATTACGATAAGCATTTTCGATACTGTCAATTTTGCTTTGTGCGCTTGCAATAATTGTATTCTTTTCGTAAGGTACAACTACGTCATGAATTGATACAGACAAACCACCGCGTGTAGCAAATCCAAATCCTGTATCCTTCAAATTATCTAAGAATTCAACAGTTTTTGCCAAACCTGCTTTGCGGAAGCATTGACCGATGAAGAAACGAAGTCTCTTCTTAGTAAGCAATTCATTGATATAGCCGAGTTCTTCAGGTACAATCAAGTTAAATAGCATTCTACCGGTTGTTGTTTCAAGCATTTTACCATTGTAGCGTACTTTGATTTTAGCATGAAGATCAATAACTTTAGAATTATAAGCAATAATAACTTCATCTACTGAAGAGAATATTTTACCTTCGCCGTTGGCACCACTTCTATATTTTGTCAAATAATAAACGCCCAAAACCATGTCTTGAGATGGCACCGCAATAGGGTCGCCATTTTGAGTATGAACGATATTATGAGGAGCAAGCATAAGCAATAATGCTTCGAGCTGAGATTCATAACTGATAGGAACGTGCACAGCCATCTGATCGCCGTCAAAGTCTGCGTTGAACGCAGTACAAACAAGCGGATGCAACTGAATAGCTTTACCTTCGATAAGTCTTGGCTGGAATGCTTGAATACCAAGTCTGTGAAGTGTAGGAGCACGGTTGAGAAGCACTGGGTGTCCTTCGATTACTTTTTCTAGGATATCCCAAACTTCATTAGTTTTTCTTTCTACCATTTTCTTAGCGCTTTTCACAGTTTTAACGTGACCGCGCTCAATCAAACGGCGGATAATAAATGGTTTGAACAATTCGACAGCCATATCTTTAGGAAGACCGCATTCATGGATTCGCAATTCAGGACCAACCACGATAACCGAACGACCTGAATAATCCACACGCTTACCGAGCAAGTTTTGACGGAATCGACCAGTCTTGCCTTTCAAAGTATCAGCCAAAGATTTCAATGCACGTTGAGATTCGCTGCGCACTGCACGGCGGCTATTGTCAAACAATGCATCAACAGATTCCTGAAGCATACGTTTTTCGTTACGCAAAATCACTTCAGGAGCTTTAATATCTATCAATCTCTTCAAGCGATTATTACGAATAATCACTCTACGATATAAGTCATTAAGATCGGATGTAGCAAATCTACCGCCTTCGAGAGGAACCAAAGGACGCAAGTCGGGTGGAGTAACAGGAATTACGTCTAGCACCATCCAATGCGGTGAATTTGGAATATCCCCGCGCAAAGATTGGCGGAATGCATCGAGAATTCTCAATCTCTTAAGCAATTCAGCTTTCTTTTGCTGCGAAGTTTCTGTTTTCAATATTTCTTTTAAGTTGCGATAGTCTTTGTCTGGATCAACTCTTTTGAGAAGTTCTTTAACAGCTTCGCCACCAATAAGAGCAATAAATTTATTAGGATCTTCATCATCCATTTCCCAGTTTTCTTTTCCGAGATTATCGATAACGTCGAGATACTGCTCTTCAGTCAATAAGTCTTTAGTTTGCAGACCGGTTTTGCCGGGCTGAACAACAATATATGATTCATAGTAAACTATACGTTCAATATCTTTGGTAGGCATACCAAGGATAGCACTAATTTTACTTGGAAGAGTTCTTAAGAACCAAATATGCACAACAGGAACAGCAAGCATAATATGGCCCATGCGTTCGCGGCGAACAGATTTTTGAGTAACTTCAACGCCGCAACGGTCACATACAATGCCTTTATATCTGATTCTTTTATATTTACCGCAAGCACATTCCCAGTCTCTAATCGGACCGAAAATCTTTTCGCAGAAAAGACCGTCTTTTTCGGGGCGGAAAGATCTATAGTTGATCGTTTCCGGTTTTGTAACTTCACCATGCGAACGATTTAATATATCGTCCGGAGAAGCAATTTTAATCGATATTTTACGAAATCCTCTACGCGGAATCGTCATTGATTGCATGGGATTTACTCCTATTTATTTAATTCAATTTTGCCAATTTTAGTTGCCCTAAGGCATAAATAAATTACTCAATGAACAAATCAAGACACAAGCCTTGAAGCTCGCGAACCAATACATTGAATGATTCCGGAATATTTGGATTAGGCATGTTCTCGCCTTTTACGATAGCTTCATACATCTTTGCTCTACCCTGAACGTCGTCAGACTTCATGGTAATCATTTCTTGCAATGTGTGTGCAGCTCCATAAGCTTCGAGAGCCCAAACTTCCATTTCTCCAAGTCTTTGTCCGCCAAATTGTGCCTTACCACCCAATGGTTGTTGTGTAATCAAAGAGTATGGGCCAATTGAGCGAGCGTGGATCTTATCTTCGACAAGGTGAGACAGCTTGAGCATATAGATAATACCCACTGTTACTTTCTCATCGAATGGCTCACCTGAGCGTCCGTCATGTAGAGTAATTTTACCATCACGTGGCAATCCTGCTTTTTCTAAGTAATCACCAACTTGATCCCATGTTGCTCCATCAAAAATTGGTGTTGCAAAATGAGTTCCTAATTTCGAGCCTGCCCAGCCAAGAGCTGTTTCATACAACTGCCCAAGGTTCATACGAGAAGGCACGCCGAGAGGGTTCAATACGATATCGACAGGTGTTCCGTCTGGCAAGAACGGCATATCTTCTGCAGGTACAATCTTCGACACAATACCTTTGTTACCGTGACGACCCGCCATCTTATCACCAACTTGAAGTTTACGTTTCTTAGCAACATAAACTTTTGCCATTTGGAGAATACCCGGCTGCAATTCGTCGCCTGCTGCCAATTTGTTGCGTTCTGCACGGAATCCGCCGACTTCGTCGTTGCGTCTAATCAAATAATTATTCAACATTTCGCGATACATGTCGTTTTTGACTTCGTCTTTGACTATATCAACGCCAGTCTCGAGAAGTTCAGGTTTCATTACTCCTTCTTGATATTTTTCTTTAATATCTGCAGAAGTAACTTTTGCACCTGCGCGAATTACTGATACTTTATTATTTAGTTTTATTCCAAAAGTAGTTTCGCCATCGAGCAATCTTGCCATGCGTTTTACAAATTCATCATCGAGGCGTTTCAATGTTTCTTTTTCTAATTTATTCAATTGATCTTGACGTTTCTTTTCTTCCGCACGGCTTTCTTTATCCATTGTAAGTAGTCTGCGTGTGAAAAGTTTTGTATTGATAACAATACCTTTGATACCAGGAGTTGCTTTCAAAGATACGTCTTTTACGTCGCCTGCCTTATCACCGAAAATTGCTCTCAAAAGTTTTTCTTCTGGTGTCGGATCAGTTTCTCCCTTAGGAGTAATCTTACCGATTAAAATATCACCTTCTTGCACTTTTGCACCAATTCTAACGATACCGTTTTCGTCCAAATCTTTTGTTGCTTCTTCGCTCACGTTTGGAATTTCACGAGTAAATTCTTCTTCGCCGCGTTTTGTATCGCGCACTTGAAGAGTAAATTCTTCGATATGAATTGATGTAAACACATCTTCGGCAACCATTCTTTCGGAGATAATAATAGCATCTTCGAAGTTATAGCCGCGCCAAGGCATGAACGCTACCATGATATTTTGCCCAAGTGCCAATTCGCCTCTATCGGTCGATGCACCATCTGCCAATGGTTGGCCCGGCACTACTCTATCGCCATATCTTACGATTGGTCTTTGGTTTACGCATGTATCTTGGTTTGTTCTAAAGAATTTTGTTAATTTATATTCAACAACATCTTTATGATCAAATTTTGTATATTTTTCGTTTTCGTCTCTTACGTCTTCGTAACGAACAATAATTTTTTGAGCATCGACGTATTCTACCACGCCATTGCCTTCAGCCAAAATCAAAGTTCTTGAGTCTTTTGCTACTCTGGCTTCCATACCTGTACCTACTATTGGTGCATGTGGACGCAACAATGGAACCGCTTGGCGTTGCATGTTTGAGCCCATGAGCGCACGGTTAGCATCATCGTGTTCGAGGAATGGAATCAACGAAGAAGCAGGTGATGTAATCTGATCTGTAGATACGTCCATATAGTCGATTTGCTTAGCAGAAACCAACACGAAGTCGCCCGAGCGACGTGCTCTGATCTTATCACCCACAAAGCATCCATCTTTATCAGTTGGAGTTGAAGCAGGAACAATGATCAAACCATCTTCTCTTTCTGCAGTCAAGAAAATATATTCATCGGTCAATTTACCATCGACAACCGTACGATAAGGAGTCATGATAAACCCTAATTCATTAATACGAGCATGGATAGCAAGTGATGAAATAAGACCGATGTTTGGACCTTCAGGGGTTTCGATCGGGCACAAACGGCCATAGTGAGTATAGTGAACGTCACGTACTTCAAAGCCGGCTCTTTCGCGAGTCAAACCACCAGGACCCAAAGCAGATGTTCTGCGTTTATGTGTCAATTCAGACAATGGGTTTGTCTGATCCATAAACTGTGACAACTGATTAGTTCCAAAGAACTGGTTAATAACAGAGGTAATAGTACGAGCATTAACTAATTCCGATGGAGTAAGATTTTCGCCATCGTGCAAGCTCAAGCGTTCACGAATAGTACGAGACATACGAGCAAGACCCACATTGAATTGAGCCATCAACTGCTCGCCAACAGAGCGAACACGACGATTGCCCAAGTGATCGATATCATCGCCTGTATGTTTTGCTTCGTGAAGTCTAATCAAATATTTAATAATTGCAACAATATCATCAACAGTCAATACAGTGCAATCTCTTGGAATTTCAAGACCTAATTTATCATTTATTCTAACGCGACCTACTTCGCCAAGATCATATCTTTTTGAATTGAAGAACAACTTATCGAGCAAAGCTTCAGCAGTTTCTAAGTCTGGTGGCTCGCTTGAGCGCAACTGGCGGTAGATAGCTTCGAGAGCATCTTCGCGAGTACGTGTAGTATCTTTAGCGATAGTACGAGCGATAATAGGTTCTTCTGTTGGATCTTTATAACTAAATAAAGTCAAAGGTTCTAATTCAGCTTCTTTCATCATTGCAAGGAATGCATCGTCAATAATTTGATCGCGCATAGCAATAATTTCGCCAGTGCTCATATCGACCACATCATTAGCAATTCTGCGACCCAAGAAAGTTTCATCAATTTGGTCTGCAGGCACTAATTCAGTCAATTCGAACAAGTTAAGAATTTGCTCATCGCTAGAAAAGCCCAAAGCTCTCAAAAGAGTAGTAACAGGGAATTTCTTTTTTCTATCGATATAAGCATACATAACTTCGTGGATATCAGTCGTAAATTCGACCCAAGACCCACGGAAAGGAATGATACGAGCGTTATAAATACGAGTACCGTTCGGGTGCATAGTATCATCAAAGAACACACCGGGAGAACGGTGAATCTGGCTAACGATAACACGTTCGTCACCATTAATAATAAAGGTACCTCTAAGAGTCATAGCAGGAATATTACCAAGATAGACTTCTTGCTCGACTGATTCAATCCAGTCTTCAGAGTCTTTTTCAGCTTTGCTTGAGAGTCTCAATTTTGCTTTTAAAGGTTTAGCAAAAGTCAATTCTCTTTCGCGGCATTCATCTTCGGTATATTTCGGTTTTTCGATATAATATTCGAGAAACTCGAGCTGATAGATCGAAGAAGCATCTTCGATAGGGAAATTATTATTAAAGGCTTGTTGAAGCCCGACATTCCTTCTTTTAGAAGGCTGAACGTATTCTTGAAGAAATTCTTCGTAAGAATGCAATTGCACGCCCAAAAGATCAGGATAGATCGGATTCGAAGTAGAGCGCGAGAAATTCACGCGCTTACGAAGCCTAACAATACCCTCGCTCGACTCCATCAAGCGAATTTCGCTTGTGTCGTTTGTTTTATACTCTAATGGGAGGAAGGCATCATCTTCTATTTGAATTTGATCCTCGATATACTCATTATCCACTTACTACCTCCACTGATTCTTCATTTGAAAAAAATAGGATTTTTTGACATTGCTTCGTCTAGGAGCAATATCAAAAAACCCTATAATAATACTTTTTGTTTTCATTTAATTATATTTTGCTATTATATCGGTTTTTTAAAACGCCATATCAAATTACATATCAATTACTTAGTTAAATAATCCCGAAGGAGCCGTCATAGCCGAATATTATAATGAAATAAGGGGAAGCGGTTCGATCCGCTTGCCCCTAAATCATTCAATTTTAAAGAACTACTTTAAAGTTACCTTTGCGCCAGCTTCTTCAAGTTTCTTTTTCATATCGTTAGCTTCGTCTTTTTGAGCTGCTTCTTTGATTACTTTAGGAGCTGCTTCAACTAAGTCTTTAGCTTCTTTCAAGCCTAAGCCTGTAAGTTCGCGAACAACTTTGATAACATTCAATTTATTGCCACCAACGTCAGTCAATTCAACGTCGAAATCAGTTTTTTCTTCTGCTGGAGCAGCTTCAGCAGCTGCAGGCATAGCGCCAGCCATCATAACTGGAGCAGCAGCAGTAACACCAAATTTATCTTCTAAAGCTTTTTTAAGATCTGAAGCTTCAACAAGTGTGAGATTTGAAATCTCTTCGAGTAATTTTTCAATTTTTTCTGACATTTTATTTTCTCCTGAGAGTATTATATTCAAATTTTTCAAATTAATTAATTAAGCTGCTTTAGTTTTAGCAACTTCTTCGATAACCGAAGCGAGGTCGCGAATAACTGCATTGAGTGAGCCAACGATACCAGAAACTGGAGAATTGAGGCTTCCGAGGATACCTGCAATAAGCTCGGCTCTTGATGGCAATTTCGCGATAACGTCTAATTGCTTGCCTTCGAACAACTGGCCTTCGATGAAAGCTGCTTTCAAATGCATGATATTTTCTTTATCAACGTGCGTTTTGATTACTTTTGCTGGAGCAATAGCATCATCGTAGCTGAAAACAATACCTGTCTGCCCAAAGAGCATTTTTTCAGGAATTTCGAGTCCTACTTCTTTTAGAGCGCGAAGAATCAAAGTGTTTTTTGCAACTTTAAATTCTGCATCATTCTTGCGGAAGTTTCTACGAATACCGCTAATTTGCTCTACTGTAATCTTAGCAAAATCGACAAAGTAGATACCGTTAGCTTTTTTGAGCTTTTCTACCAATTCTTCGACGTTTTGTTTTTTGTTTTCGAGCGTTACCATATTACCTAAATAGATTTATTTATATTAAATTACTTTGTCGCGCAGGCAAATCGCATTGCGAAGTGAGAAGCCCCGCTACGACGAGCACGTAATAGTCGTGATTATTTTTCGGCGCCGAATGAATATTCGTTGATATTTACACTCGGACCCATTGTTGAGCAGAAATAAACGCTTTTAATGTATTTACCCTTTGCTGTTTGAGGTTTTGCTTTTTGAATGCTATTGAAGAAAGTAGTAACGTTTTCTACTAATTTTTCTGATTCAAATGAGCATTTGCCTACTGCTGCATGGATATTTCCGGTTTTGTCCACTCTAAATTCAATCTTACCTGCTTTAAGTTCTTGAACTGTTCTTGCTACATCAAATGTAACAGTTCCAATTTTCGGGTTAGGCATCAAACCACGTGGACCAAGAATACGACCTAATTTACCGACTTCGCCCATAACGTCGGGAGTTGCGACGATAACATCGACATCTGCCCAACCGGCTTTAATCTTTTCTACGTATTCTTCTAAACCGGCATGATCGGCACCAGCGTCCAAAGCTTCTTTATCTTTAGGAGCTTTGCAAAGCACTAATACTCTAACAGTCTTACCGGTACCATGTGGAAGTGATACAGTCCCGCGCACCATCTGGTCGGCCTTACGTGGGTCGACACCCAATCGGATGGAAATTTCGAATGATTCATCGAACTTAGCGGTAGCAGTTTTCTTAACAACTTCAACAGCTTCGTTTACATCGAACACTTTTGTTGCGTCGTAAGATTTTAGGAGATTCCTGTACCTTTTTCCTTGTTTTTTCATGGTAAATATTCTCTTTAAAATTTTCTAAAATAATAATTAATCAACAACAGTAATACCCATAGAGCGGGCAGTACCTTTAATCATGCTGACTGCTGCTTCGAGACTTTCAGCACTCAAATCGTCTTTTTTGATATTAACGATTTCTTCGAGCTGCGCAGTAGTCACTTTGCCAACCTTTGTTTTGTGTGGTTCGGCAGAGCCTTTTGGAATACCTGCGGCTTTGATAAGCAATACAGCTGCGGGTGGCGACTTAACGATAAATGTAAATGATTTATCGGAATAAAATGTTACCACTACTGGTAAGATTGTGCCTGCTTGCTTCGAGGTTTTAGCATTGAATTGCTTAACGAATTCCATACCGTTCAAACCACGTTGACCAAATGCAGGACCTACCGGTGGTGCCATTGTAGCTTCGCCAGCTTTGAGCTGAAGCTTAAACATTCCTGCTACTTTCTTAGCCATTGTTCTTTTTACATTAGTGAATAAACTACTATTAAAAGCGTTTCGCTCTATTTCTTTCTTTTTTAAAATCTATATATAAAAATTCAGATAAGCTGATGCTTATCCGAAATTCTTAATGATTTTCTAATTCAACTTGGCTGAAGTCGAGTTCGACAGGTGTTTTTCTGCCCAAAATTCCTACTTCAACTTTCATCTTTTGTTTTTCGTAATTAATTTCCTTGATTGTACCGCTAAATGTATTAAACGGACCATCAATAACTTTCACTGGGTCGCCCACTTGGAAAGTTGTTTCGATTGTTTGAATATCCTTGCGTTCTTCGACTCTGCCGATAATTCTATCAATTTCGGCTTTTTGGAGTGCAGTCGGTTCATTTTTGCGGCCGACAAATGCTACTACCGATGGAAGATTTGTCAGAACATCAATTACTTTTTTATCCAAACAGGCATGAACGACAATATAGCCCGGAAGAAAGTTTTTAACTTTCGTTCTGCGCTTGCCGTTTCTCACTTCAAATACCGTTTCTTGCGGTATTATCACTTCTTTTATTCTATCGCCGAGGCTTAGTCTTTTCACTTCAATTTCTATCGAAGTCTTAACTCTTGCTTCATGGCCTGTAAATGTACGCAATGCATACCATTTAAATTCTACCTGTGTGGTATTTTCTATCTGTTCTGCCATTTTCTGATTTTGTATTAATATTAATAAACAGCCTTCATTGCGAATGTCATCACTTGATCAATTACAAAAACAATTACTGTCAATATCAACGACACAACAACAACCACAGTTGTTGATTCTTTTAATTGTTCTTTATTTGGCCAAGCAACCTTTTTCATTTCAGCAACAACGTCGCCGACGAACTTTTTAATTTTAGCTACCATAACTCACGAAACCGAAAATAAAAAAAAGCTCGGCTAAGCGCCAAGCTTAACCTTGATTTGTTTAGCACGGGTGGTAGGACTCGAACCCACAGCCTACGGTTTTGGAGACCGCCACTCTA
>CAZBNQ010000031.1:0-266 GCA_964493035.1 uncultured Hyphomicrobiales bacterium
CGCGTTCGTGGATTTACTCAGGATGATGCTCACTTGTTCTGTACTCCAGATCAATTGAAAGAAGAATTTAAAAAAGTTATTGATATTATCATGAGAGTGTTTTCTACTCTTGGATTCGATGACTATATTGCTCAAATTTCTTTGCGCGATCCTGAAAATAAAGAAAAATATATCGGCAATGATGAAGTTTGGGAAAAAGCTGAAAAAGCAATTATCGAAGCTACTGAAGAAAAAGGTATGAATACAGTTGTCGAATTGGGCGAAGC
>CAZBNQ010000031.1:287-10625 GCA_964493035.1 uncultured Hyphomicrobiales bacterium
CTATGGTCCAAAACTCGACTTCATGGTTCGCGATGCTCTCGGACGTAAATGGCAATTGGGAACAATTCAGGTAGATTATAATTTGCCTGAAAGATTTGAATTGGAATATATTGGTCCTGATAATGCTCCACACCGCCCGGTTATGATCCACCGTGCTCCATTTGGCTCGATGGAAAGATTTGTTGCTATTTTGATTGAGCATTATGCCGGTAATTTCCCATTCTGGATTGCTCCTGTTCAGATTAGTGTATTGCCTGTTGGTCAAGGTCAATATGATTATGCAAACCAATTAAAATCTAAGCTCGATGAACTTGGTTTTAGAACTCAAATCGATTTGAGAAGCGAAAAAGTAAATCGTAAGATTGCTGAATCTGAACAAGCGAAAATTCCTTTTGCACTTATTGTGGGTCAAAAAGAAATGGATAATAATTCTGTTTCCGTCAGAGTTCATGGTGCTAAAGGCGATATCGGCGCTCGTCCATTCGACGAAATGCTCGATTTATTCAAGAAATTGGATGTTCCGGGCACTAAAATCGATGATGTTTTATAATAATAAGTCTTGATTTAATATAGAGGAGTTCTATCATTTGAACTCCTCTTATTTTATAAATATATTAATAATTTATTCGAATAATATAATATGGATTTAAAGAAATTAGGCTTTGTTTCGACTCCTCGAGGCTACGAAGGTCATTTTATTGTAAGTGAATACCCAAAGAATCTTGGTGTTATTCCAAAAGGGATTTCTATAGAAATTGGATTCTCTAAAAATTTTACAAAAAAATTCGTAGTCGATGAATCTTTTATCAATGAAAAAAAGCTATTTATAATAAAACTAAAAGGTATAGACAATTCTGAAGAAATAGTAAACTTCAAAGAGCAAGCCATTTTTATTTCATTAAGTGAATTAGACAAATTCAATCCTGATTATATTTTTGATGAAGAATTGATCGATTGCGAAGTATTTAATATCGAAACTAATGAGTTTATCGGCAAAATCACAGAAGTCTGGGATATGCCTGCCAATCCGGTTTGGCTTGTAAGCACAAGTGGTGGCGAACTACCAATACCGGCTATACCTGATTTTATCAAAGAGTTGGATTTGAGAAAAAAGAAAATCAAGTTGTTTGTGATGGATGGGTTGATGGACTTATTAAATCAGAGTGGGAGAGAAGATGAGGATTGATATTTTATCTGCCATTCCTGAATCTATGGAATCAATAATATCGACAAGTATTATAAGAATTGCTCGAGAAAAAAACTTAGTCGATATTGTTTTGCATAATCTGCATGAATATGCTACAGATAAATACCGCCATATCGATGACTATCCTTTCGGTGGAGGTGCAGGAATGCTTATAAAATGCCAACCTTTGTTTGATTGTATCGAAAAGCTTTTGTCCGAAAGAAATTACGATGAAATTATTTTTATGTGTGCCGATGGCAATGTGATGAAGCAAAGCGATTCGAACGAATTGTCATTAAAAGATAATTTAATGATTATTGCCGGACATTATAAAGGTATAGATCAAAGAGTAAGAGATAAGTTTGTAACTAAAGAAATTTCTATCGGCGATTTTGTATTGAGCGGTGGCGAACTGCCTGCACTAGTTTTAGTGGATTCGATTGTCAGATTGATACCCGGAGTAATTGGTGATGCAGAGTCTGCTCTCGAAGATTCGTTTATGAATGGATTGCTCGAAGCTCCACAATATACTCGCCCCGCGGATTTCAGAGGAATGAAAGTACCTGAAGTATTATTGAGTGGCAATCATTCTGAAATTAAAAAATGGCGAGAAAACCAAGCCTACGAAAAAACTAAAAATAGAAGACCGGATCTGCTTGCCGGCGACTAAACTAATTTACTTAGTTCTTCTTCGAGTCTATCAAGCATTTTGTCTATTGTAAACTCACGATTTAGCTTGTTGAATCCGTTGCTTCCCCAAGTTTTAATAATTTCTTTGTTGTCTATTGCAAATTTTAATGAATCGGCTAAGTCATGAGGATTGAGTCTGCATATCATTCCGTTATGCAAATTTTCGATTACTTCAGGAATACCTGCGGCATCGCTTGCAATAACTGCTTTTTTTACGCTCCATGCTTCGAATAGAGTGTTTGGTACACCTTCATTTCGCGATGGTATTAATACAGCATCTGAACTAGCGAAAAATCCTCTTACATTTGATATTTCACCAATTAATTCGACAATAGTCAAATTATTCTTTTTTATAAATGATAAGTAGTCTTCGCGTTCTGAGCCATCACCTGCAATAAGAACCCTGAAATTATCAATTTTATCTTTTTTTAGAATGTTGATGGATTCGAGCAGAATATCGAACCCTTTCTGAGCTGCTAATCTTCCTGCTGCTGCAAAAGTAAAAGCATTGTCTTTGTTATTATTATCGAAAGATTCGAAATCATCATTGAATTGATAACCATTATAAATATGAATGATTTTTTCATCTTTGGATAATTTGTCAGAGACGAGCAAATCTTTTATGTTTTTTGCATTTACTAATATTTTGCTTGGCAGATATTTATAAACAAATCTTTCTGCAAACTTATGTTTGGCAATAGTTCTTGTAATACCCAGTCTAAAAACAACAGGAATAGAAAGAAACTTACCAATAATCCCGGCAATAAAATACTCTTTTCTTTTGGTAGGCAAGAGTATATCAATTTCATGTTCTTTGATAATTGCTGTTAATTCTTTATATGTAGACAAACTAAGTTCACTCGAAAAGCTCAATTTATAAATTCTAACGTTTTTATGAAATTTATTTTCAAAAATATTAGAGCGAACAGCAACATGCACATCCCAGCCTCTATCAGCAAGACCATTAGCTGCAGAGCACATCCATCTTTCGTTCCCACCCCAAGATTTTGCAGAATTGAGAAACAATATTGATAATGGCTCACTCATCGAGTTAAGATCTCATCATAAAAATTCATAACATCTCTCGCGTGATTTCTAATATCGAAGTAATCAAGGGCTCTTTGTCTGCCTTTTAGTTGAAGATCTTTCAATAAATTAGGATCATCAACTAACTTAGCAATACCATTAGCCAAGCTATCAGGATTTTTTTCTTCAACTAAAATGCCGGTGCTGGGTGTTATTGCTTCATTTACACCAGAAATATCAGTACCAATGCCGGCAGTGCCGCAAGCAAGAGCTTCATACATAACCCTAGGCATACCTTCATTGCCTTCGTGCGAAGGGATAGCAAGAGCATCTGCAGCTTGCATCCATTCATGAATGTTTTTTTGTTGAGGAATTATTCTAACAAATTCAGAGCAATTATTTTCTTTTATTAAATTATTGAGTTGCTCTAATTTTTCCTGATTTGGAGCAGTACCGACGTAATAAAGGTAAGGCATTTGCTCATCAGAATATCTTTTTCTTAAAATGCCCATAGCATTGGCAAGGTCATAGACACCTTTGCCCTCTTTCAAAATACCAACAAAAATCAAAAGAAAACGATTTTCGGGCATATCAAGATTTCGTCGAGATACATTTCTATCCTCAACAGGTTTGAATAATTGGCAATCTACACCATTATAAATTGTTCTATATTTTGCCCTAATTTTGGCTGAATCAGAAAATCTTCTGCCAGCAGCATCAGATACTCCGATCATACCATCCACAATTCTTTCAAACAACCTGTCTTTGAAAAATTTTTCAGTCCAACGCACATGCCAGATCAATTTAATATCCAATTTTCTTTTAGCCATCCAGCACATAAAAGTATCGCTTGGATAATCAGGATGAATTATTTTAATATCATTATCAATTAAAATTTTGCGAATATGCTCGGGCAGACCAAAAGCTTTAGAAATATTTTTTGGTTTGAGACTAACTAAAGGAGCAAAAAAAGTTTTGCAACCGGACGATTCAAGTTGTTCGGATAATTCACCCGGAGAAGGAACAAGTGCAAAAGGAGTAAATCTATCTCTATCTAAATTTTCGATAAGAAAGGTCATACTTCTTTGTCCGCCCATTTTCATATGATTGAAGTGGCTGACGTATAGAACATTTATTTTTTTCATACTGATAATTGTCTGTATTTTTCAATAATGTTGGATGCAATAATATCCCAAGTGAAATTTTGAAGAGCTCTTTCTCTGCCATATAATCCCATACTATGAGATTTATCTTGATTGGAAAGAAGATCAATAATTGCATCAGCGGTTTGCTTCACATTTTCTGGTTCTACTAAAATGCCGGATTTATTTTCTTCGATAGCATCAGGAATACCACCGGTACGGCTACCAATAACCGGCAGACCTGCAGCATTTGCTTCGAGATAAGTAAGCCCAAAACCTTCAGAATCTCCATCTTTTTCAGGATTTTTGCTAACCATAATATAGCAATCAGCCATATTATATATATCATTTTTTTCGTTATCGCCAATATAGCCAAGAAATTTTATATGATTTTCAACTTTATTATTACGGGCAATATTCATCAGATAATCCTTCCATGAATCTCCACCTGTGCCGGCAATAACATAAACAAAGTTAGGAAATATCTTAACTACCTCTGGCAGAGCTTGAATAACAATATCATGCCCTTTGCGTGGAATAATTCTGCAAAGCGAAATCAGAACTTTTGCATTATCATCAATCCCAAATTTCTTTCTTGCAGTAATTTTCGAAGATTTATCTAAAATTGAGAATTGGTCTAGATCGACAGTGCTTTTAGTTACGAGAATTTTTTCTTCAGGAACTTTAGCAAAATCAAGTATCGAATTTTTTGTATAGTTTGAAACAGGCAAAACCAGATTAGATTTGGCGATAGTTTTTCTAAACTTTTTTCTATCGCTTTCGGGTTTAAATTTAAGTCTTGAAACTTCGATGCCATGAGCCCCGACCATAAGGAAATGAGGATATTTATCTTTGAGCACAGCAGCAGCTTTGGCAGGTTCCCAAGTAGCAGTAAGCACAATAGGCTTGATATGAGTTCTCAAATATTTTCTAAGATACCACCAAGAATAGAAGAAGTGCAAATCGTGCCAATTTCTAACAATCATAGGTACAACATTAATACCCGAACCATTATGAAAATCGAAATCGTCGCAGCCACCGCGTTTTCTAACGAACACAGTGATGTTAGCATTTTCATTTTTCATAAAACTCTTAGCCAAACCGTAAGCCCAAGGCGCGATACCGCCGGCTCTAACGGGAGGAAACTCGTGGGTAATAATACAAATATCCATACAAAAATCTAATAATTATAAAATACAAATTTAAGAAATAAGTGCTAAATTGCGTACATTAATATAAGGATAAACAAAAAGTTTAGCCAAATGTTGATAAAAAATAAAATTTTCGTTTTCTGATTTAAAAAAATATAGGTATATTTGTAATTCGATATAAATTAGGATATTATAAATAATAAAATATTGTAATATTAAGGTGTAAAAAATGAAAAGAACTTTCCAGCCAAGTAGAAGAAAACGTGCTAACAAGCATGGTTTTAGATCACGTATGGCAACAAAAAACGGTCGCAAAGTTTTAGCAGCAAGAAGAGCTAAAGGACGTTATAAATTAACAGTTAGCGATGAATAATCTTTGAGTATGACTGAAGAGTCTGGGGCGTTTCAAAATAAGAGCGATGCTCAAACGCTCAATCAAAAATAATAGTGGCTTTAACAATATAAACTCTTTTGAGTTATTTTTTAAAGCCATTTATTCTTAATATAGAGTATGGATCGATTTTTGAATAACCCCAAACTTTGGTTGTTGTGTCACTACAATCTTTTAGGCGCCAATAATGGCAGAAAACAAAATAAAGCTAAAGAGTCTTAAAGGATTTAATGCATTTCCTAATGCTTTCAGATCCGGTAAAAAGTTTGGCAATAATGTCTCTATTGCTTCATTTAGTTTTAATATAGGCAATGAAGAACAAATTGATTCTGTAAAGTTTGGCGTTAGTATTAGTAAAAAAACAGCTAAACGGGCTGTTGTTAGAAATAGAATTAAAAGGTTGTTGCGTGAAAGCATCAGGCAAATTATCAATTCTCCCGAAATATCTGGCAAATCGGAAATATTTAAAATTGTGATTATCAATTGGAAAATAGCTCCTCAAAAAGCGGGCATGATTAATCTGAATGATGTAAAGCCAAAAGTCAAAGATTTGTTTAATCAAGCAATAAAATATTATTGTAGAAAGTATAAGGAAGTAGAAGATGAAAGCAATTCTGATAGCTTTAATAAAAGCATATAAGCTTTTGATTTCTCCATTTTTGCCTTCCTCATGCCGTTTTTATCCGACTTGTTCGGAATATGCTAAAGAAGCGATTATTGAGTATGGTGCTCTTAAAGGCTCCTGGCTTGCTAGCAAAAGGATTGCTAAATGCCATCCTTTGCATCCGGGTGGTTATGATCCCGTACCTCATAAATGTAATGATTGTTAATGGTTTTTTTTAAACTATTTTAAAGATAAATAATTATGGATAAAAAATCCGGTATTGGCTTGTTGCTTATTACATTATTGGTTTTTGCATGGATGATATATGTATCGACCAATCAAGAACCTGTCAAAAATGACCAAACAAAGCAAACAAAATCTTCAAATTCTCAGGTGAATAAGAATAATACTAATCCTGAGTCTCAAAATTCAAACATTATTGGCGATTCTGCCAAATTTATTCAAAAATTCGGCTCTACTTTTGCTCCTTTTGCTTATGGCAATGAAGAGTTTATTACTATTAAAACTGATCTTTATACTGCTAAGATTAGTTCTAAAGGGGCTGTTGTTAAGTCATGGAAACTGACTAAATTCAATAAATGGGATGGTACTAAGGTTCAGCTTATCAATGATAAGATGGGCGAATTGTCGATGTTTTTCAGCTCTTTGGAAGGTAAAAGAATAGATTCTCGTAACTTATTCTTTAAATTTGACAAACCTGCCTCTGAAGTTACCATCAAAGGTAATGAAAAGTTTTCTTTTAATGCTGTAATTGATTTGGGCGGCGGTAAGAGCATCGTAAAAACTTTTGTTTTCGAAGGAAATTCTTATCATTTAGATCAGAATATTCAAATCAATAACTTAGATAATATTATTCCTTCAAGAGGTTATAACTTAGTTTGGAACAAAGGTATTGCATATCAGGAATACTCTAGTGTCGATGAATCTAATGATGCAGTTGCGCATGTGTCGATGAATGATGCAAGCGAAGAACTAAATGCTGATAAAGATAATCCAGTTGAAGCTAGTTATACTGGTATTGTAGACTATGCTGCAATCCGCACTAAGTATTTTGCCGCTTCGATTATTCCACAGCCTTGGAAAAGATTTGATGGTACAGTCGATATTAATGGCTATCGCAATCATTATCCTAATTCAGGTATTATAGAAACTTATGGAATCAGCTTTAGAGTGCCTTATAAAGGTGGCGTTCAGAAAAATGATTTCCGTGTCTATTTGGGTCCTTTGGATTATGATATTGTAAGCGATTATGGAATGCATAAATTAGTTAATTTTGGTTGGGCTATTTTCCGTCCTATTGGCGAATATCTCTTGCTTCCATTATTCCGCATGGTTTATAAATTTGTTCATAACTATGGTATTGCAATTCTACTTTTCTCATTATTGATTAAAATTATTTTGCATCCATTATCTGTCCAACAATTGCGTTCATCACAAAAAATGCAGTTGCTTACTCCTGAATTGACAAAAATCAGAGAAAAATATAAAGACGACCAAGCAACTCAACAAAAAGAAACAATGAAGCTATATTCTGAGTATGGAATTAATCCGGCAGGCGGATGTTTACCTTTAGTCCTTCAGATGCCTATAATGTTCTCTTTGTGGGCTGTATTGAAAGCCGCTATTGAATTGCGTCAGGAAGGTTTTATTTGGTGGATTACTGACCTTTCGATGCCTGATGTCATCGTCGATTTTGGATTTTCTTTCTTAGGTATTACTCATCTTTCCGGTTTGGCTCTTTTGATGGGTGTTACTATGTTTATCCAACAAAAAATGACAATTACTGACCCTCGTCAAAAAGCATTGGTCTATATGATGCCTATTATGTTTGTATTTATGTTTTCAAACTTCCCATCAGGTCTTAACTTATACTATTTCTTCTTTAACTTGTTGTCTATCGGGCAGCAATATTATATGAATAATTTCTCTAAAAAACGTATGACTTTAGAAGAAATGAAAAAATCTCCCAAGAAAGAATCTTGGCTACAGAAGAAATTACGCGAAGCTCAGGAAGTGGCTGAATCTCAAGGCAGATCTATACCTGGCTCGAGAAATACAAACAATAATTCAAATACTAAACGACCAAATCAAAGAAAAAAATAAACAAAATATGTTTTCTTTGTAGAAATTTTATTTGAATCCTTTTATAAAGCTTGACCTATAATGATAACAGGTCAAGCTTTTTTATTATTTGACTTCATTGAAGATGTATTTTACAAGTTTAAAATTTGAAATAGAACCAGTGTATTATACCTTCTTACCTTAGTGCAACTTTGTGCTCCTTCTTAAATCTTCCTGATTTGATAGAATAAAAGAGGATATCATAGAACTGCAAGTTTCATATATCGATTTCTTACTTTACTTTGTGTAACTTTGTGAAATAACTTTGTGAAACTTTGTGCTCCTTCTTTCATGTTTTAAGCATATTCAAGAAAGGTAGACAAATAGCAGCAAGTCACGAAAAATCAAAATATTGCTTTACTTTGTGCAACTTTGTGAAATAACTTTGTGAAACTTAGTGCTCCTTCTTAATTCTTCTTAATTCTTCTTAAATTTATTATTCGTTAACTTTAAAATTCAATGAATCAATAAATCTAAGTATAAAAATCGAAAAAGTAAATATGATTTAAATAAAAGAATTTTGAGAAGTATTTGATATGCGTTAAACCATTTTTTTGATACATCGTCTAAATGAAGGCAATAATTTTAGGAGTTTTTATGCGCATTTTATTAATTTTGTTTTTTATTTTTAATTCGATAAATCTTATGGCTGAGGATTTATATTTTCCTCCAAAAATAAATGACAATTGGCAAACAGTATCTCTAGAATCAATGGATTGGGATAGCACACAACTAAATCAATTATTCGATTTTCTTGATTCCAAAAATACAAAAGCCTTTATAGTACTAAAAAATGGTAAAATCGCGATCGAAAAATACTTTGATTCATTTACCAAAGATAGTAATTGGTATTGGGCTTCTGCCGGAAAAACGGTAACATCCAACCTTATTGGCATAGCACAAAGCGAAGGTTTGTTAAGTATCAATGAAAAGAGTTCAAAGTATTTGGGTAAGAATTGGACAAGCCTTAGCGATGCAAAGGAAGATTTGATTAGCATAAAAAATCAGATTACGATGACTACCGGATTAGATGATAAAGTCGAAAATTCTGATTGTACTGAAAAAACTTGTCTGGTTTATAAGTCTGATGCAGGCACTCGATGGGCTTATCACAATGCCCCATATACTTTACTTGATAAAGTAATTGAGTCTGCAACAGGAAGAAACCTAAATACTTATTTTGCAGAAAAAATAAAAACTAAAATTGGGATGAATGGTCTTTGGGCAAAATTAGATTATAATAATGTTTATTTCAGTACACCTAGATCTATGGCTCGATACGGGCTGCTAATGCTTGCTGAAGGTAAATGGGATGGAAATACTGTTATTTCTGATATGAATTATTTTAATGAGATGAAAAACACATCTCAAAATCTAAATAAGTCTTATGGATATTTATGGTGGCTCAACGGTAAGGAATCATATATGATTCCGCAGCTACAATATGTATTTAAAGGCATGCTCTTTCCTGACGCACCTTCAGATGTTTTTGCAGCTTTAGGCAAAAATGGTCAGTGCCTAAGCATCTCTCCAAGCACGGGTCTTGTGGTTGTACGTATGGGTGATGCGCCTGGTTCGACAATTGAAGATGTTTCTACAGAATTTAATAATGAAATATGGAAGCGGCTAAATAGAGTTATGAAAGTCAATTCTATTAGTAGTGAAGAAGATCTGCTTTCAGATTTTCAGGTAATTCCCAATCCTAGTTATGAATTTATTAAAATTAGTAATGTTGCAAATCAGGATATTATAATTTTTGATGCAATTGGTCTGCAAGTCTTAAATATCAATAACTATAATGGCGAACTTATTGATATAAATAATCTTGCTTCCGGGGTTTATACAATTAGTATTGGGAATAAGTTGAAACATTTTGTAAAAATTTAAATTTGTGATTTTAAAAATTAGAATAGTATAAGATGGTGCTTAAAGTTTTATAAAGTAAAGCAAAAAATCGATATATGAAACTTGCAGTTCTATGATATCCTTTTAATTCTATCAAAAAA
>CAZBNQ010000031.1:10725-15259 GCA_964493035.1 uncultured Hyphomicrobiales bacterium
AAATCGATATATGAAACTTGCAGTTCTATGATATCCTTTTAATTCTATCAAAAAAAGAAGAATTAAGAGGGAGCACAAAGAAAGTAAATAAGAAGGTATTCCTGCTTTGAAAATTAGTATTGAGTCATTGCTTCATATAAATAAAATGCTTGACCAGCAATTTTGATAGTCAAGCATTAATATATCAGAAAATATTATCTCAATCTGCTTCTGAGTGCACTTGGAGTGAGACCAAGGTATTTTGCAGTTTGAGTTTTGTTGCCATTGAATTTATCCATAGCCATCCTAACAATTTCGAATTCAAGTTCTTCAAGATCTAAATCTTCTTCCGGAAGTCTGAATTGTCCAATTTTGAGAATAGGTAATGATTTGTCAAGTATATCAGCACTTTCGAATTCTAAAAATGTTAAATGCTCGGGGCGTACTTCAATTTCATTATAGAGGAGGACGACTCTCTCAATAACATTTTTAAGTTCTCTAATATTACCTTGCCAAGGATATACTTCAAGCATCTCGACGGCTTTTTTGCTAAATAGTCTAAATCTTTTATCACGTTTTTCAGCAAACTCAATCAAAAACATTTGAGCAAGCGGAGCAATAGCATCCTTTTGCTCAGCTAAAGAAGGCATGAGTATATAAGCAGAATTGATTCTATAAAACAGATCATATCTAAACAAATTGTCGTTAACTAATCTCTTGAGGTTTCTATTCGTACTCGAAATAATGCGCACGTCAAGATCAATTTTTTTAGTACCGCCAACTCTATAGAAACACTTTTCTTGGATTACACGCAGAAGCTTAGGCTGCATATCAAGAGGCATTTCCCCGATTTCGTCGAGTAGAATAGTTCCACCTTGCGCCATCTCAAGTTTACCAATTTTGCCTTCTTCTCTGCCTCCGGTAAAAGTACCACCTTCGTAACCGAACAGCTCGCTCTCGAACAAACTGGGAGCAATTGCAGCACAATTGATAGTAACGAAAGGCTTTCTAGTAACATGCGAACCATAATGAATTAAAGAAGCAATGACTTCCTTTCCTGTACCGCTTTCACCTTCGATCAAAACAGGTAATTCTCTATCAGCATGTAGTTTTTCGGCTAATTCGATTATTTGCTTCATTTTATTCGAAAAAATACCAACTTTGCCTAAATTCGGGAGCTCCAAATAAGCACCATTACGCAAAATTCTCAAAGGTTGCGAATCCAACATTTCTTTTTCGTATTCACGTGCTGGAATGGAAAATTGCAATTCAGCAATAATTTGTTTTATAATGTCGCCTAATCTATTGACATCGATTGGTTTGAACAAATAATCGTAAGCACCGTCTCGAAGAGCTTGCACAGCAGTATCTACTTGAGCAAAACCAGTGAAGAGTACTACTTTAGTGTTGTTTCCGTTAGGATGAGCTTTGATAGCGCGGAGCAGATCCAATCCATTCATACCGGGCATTTTTATGTCCGACAAAACTATAGAAAATTCATCTTTTTGATACAAATCAAATGCTTCATCTCCGGAGCGAGCTTGGATCACCTTATGACCAAGCAAACCTTCGACATATGTCGCAAGAATATCCCGGCTAAGATTTTCGTCATCGACTAACAGAATTTTATACATAATTATTCTTCTTTATTAATACTATTGAATAAAATTTTAAAAGTAGCACCGCCTTCTTCATTGTTCAATGTTTGAATACGTGCCGAAAATTTGTCTAAAAACATTTTCACTATTGCCAAACCAAGTCCAGTGCCGCCTTCGTTGTGGCGTGTCGAGAAAAACGGATCGAATAATTGATGCTGATTGTTTGTTGGCAGTCCTATACCGTTATCCATTACTTCAAGGCATACGTCATCGTTTTCTCTATATGTGCTTATAAGAATCATTTTGTCTTTTTTCAATGATTTGTCTAATGCATTAACAGCGTTGACAATAAGGTTGTTTATTACTAATTCTAATTGTACGTTGTTGGCTTTGACAAACAAATCTTCATCATTCAAGCTCAATTTATAATGAATTTCGTGTGATTGAACTTTTAGTTTGGCTAGGTTGGCAGCTTGAAGCACACTCTTGTTAAGATTAACAGTCGATAGCGAAGTGTCTTCGTCATTATCGAGCCAATAGGATCGCATATGCTTAATAATTTCATCGACACGAGTAGTAGCAAATATGATTCCATCAAGCATTTTTATTACAACTTGTGGCAATACATTGCCTGAAATTTTGTCCCAAGATATAATACCTTCGGCACCAATTCTAATTGCATTAATCGGCTGAGTTATTTCGTGAGTAATACCACCTGTAATAACGCCTATCGAAGCTAATCGTGCAGAATTGTCTAAGAGCTGTAGCGCTTCATGGCGCTTTTCTGTTGCTGAAAGAAGTGCTTTTATTGCTCGTTCTTTTGTTAATTCAACTTCTTTTCTTGAGGAAATGTCGGTGATAGAAATTAAAATACCATCGGGAATATCAAGAAAGCCTCTTAGCTTTGTAGCATTTATTTCAACAAAGAATCGACCCCATTTCGAATGATTAATTCTAAGCTCTAAATTTTTGACAGGTTTGTTGTCATTGATGTCATTAAATGCAGAAATGGCTTTTTTGCGTTCGTTTGGCGCAACAAAAGATAATGCAGGTTGATCAATTATTTGTTCTAATTCAAAAGTATCAAGAAGATCCATTACATTATCTGAAATAAATTTGATTATACCCTTTTCGTCAACCACTACAAAAGGAGTAGGCGAAGTATTTACAAGAGTTTTGTAGAGTTCTTTAGCATGATTTATTTCAATTTCGATTTGCTTTTGTCTTGATATATCAGTCGAAAAAGTGCAATATCTAAGCCCGCTTGATGTATTGACCAAAAATGAATGAGTACTAAGATATTTAGTTTCACCATTTTTAGTTTTAATGACAACTTCTTGATTAGTATTATAATTATTAATATTATATTGTGCGATTCTATCTTGAATATGCTTTTTATATTGGATTTTACTATTAAGATCAAATTGACGTAAGTCATTAACTAATAGATATTGAAAATCCCAAATATCCATTCCAATTACTTCATCAACTTCATATCCAGTCATGTTTTTAATTGCAGGGCTAACTTCTAAAATTTCACCTTCTTCACTTATGAGAGCAATCACATCATTAGAGTTTTCGAATATCAATCTAAATTTTTCTTCAGATAGAATTAAATCTTCTTCGGCTTTTTTTCGAAGAGTAATATCTCTCAATACTGAATGAAGAAGAGTTTGCCCTTTATAAGGAATAGCAGTGAGCATAACATCAGTATAAAATAGTTCTCCATCAGATTTTTTGTGAACCCATTCAAAATGATTATATCCATTTTCGAAAGCAATATCAATCATTGCTTGAGAAACCTTAGCTGACTGCTGTCCATTAGGCTGAGTCGATGGAGATATTTCATAAGGATGCTTGCCGATTATATCATCTTTTGAATTGTATTTAAATAATTTAATTGCAGCCAAATTGCAATCAATCCATCTATCTCTTGAAAGTAATAAAACAGCATCTTCAGTTCTATCAAATAAAAGTTTGTATTTCTCTTCGCTTTCCTTTAGAGATTTGTCTTTTTCTATTGCTTCAGTATTATCGAAAATAATACCTTCAAAAAATTCTATTTGATTGTCATTGCCGTAAATTGCTCTGGCATATTCAGTGAAATACTTTATAGTACCATCTTGTTTGGTTAATTTGGATCTATAATTGGTTACTTCGCCTGATTGAGAAATATCATTAATAAACTTATCTCTTTCGTAAACTAATTCTTTAGCAAGCCAACCCAAATTGCCTCTATACAAATTTGAAGGAATATCAAACATAGATTTGAATGTAGGGTTAGCAAAAAGTATAGTTCCGTCGGGTTTCGTACGATATATACCAACAGGTAAATAAGCA
Organism: uncultured Hyphomicrobiales bacterium; assembly: GCA_964493035.1. Classification (GTDB taxonomy): domain Bacteria; phylum Bacteroidota; class Ignavibacteria; order Kapaibacteriales; family UBA2268; genus JAUQWR01. The sequence goes on from CAZBNQ010000031.1 coordinate 14,643, forward strand.
AAAAGATCGTCATAATAATGCCTGCCGGCATCAGTTTTTTCGTCTAATAAATTATATTTTTTATTTGCTTTTATAGCTTCTTTATTGATTAATTCAAGATGAACTATCCTGAAATTAATGTTGCCGGGTATTGATTCAGTCGAAATAAAAAGATCGAAATTAAAATTAATAAAATTAAAAATATATTCGACAGAATCGGATTTCATTTCGATAGAATTTTTTATAACATAGAAATTATCATCAGGAACTGTACATAAATTCAGTATTTCAAAAACATTATTAAAATTGAGATGAAATGGACCATTTTTCTCAAATTGATCTTCGAAATGAGTGTTTTTGTATTTGATAACACCTTTTAAGTCTATAATTAAATGGGGTTTGCTTAGTTTTTCTATAAGAAAACCTAAGGATTGGAGTTCGTCAATATTGTAATTGTAATGACTCAAAGAAAAACCTTTAAAAATAAGCAACGATAATAGTTATCGCAGAAATAAGTGAGAATTAATAATTCACACATAATAATATATAAAATTTACCAATCAAAATCAAAAAAAACAAAATAAAAGAAATTTATTTTAGTGGTATAATATGTTTTTGGTTTGATGATTTATTCTTAA
>CAZBNQ010000032.1:0-15179 GCA_964493035.1 uncultured Hyphomicrobiales bacterium
TTTCAGGATTGTATCGCGATTCTTTGAATGCTGATATTGGCTATCACATCAGTTTTTTAAATGAAAATATTGATTTTATCAAAAACATTCATTTCTTTCCGAATTTCAAGATTGAAATGCATTCTACAAAGGTAAATAATCAATCTAATATTATTGCAATTAGCGCTAATTGCTACAATCCCGACCTAATTCTGGATAGTATCAACGAAAGACAAGCATATATTGCAATTTTTGATAAAGATGGAAATTTAAAACATGAAAATCGATATTCTTATGAGTTTTATACTTATATATCCGGATTAGAACCTTATAAAAATGGCTTCCTTTTGTTTGGATTTACTGCAAAATATTTTGAAAATAATCCTCAAAGAAGAAATGATTCTACAGTACAAAATCTATTAATTTATGTCGATTCTTCGGGAAATATAATTTGGGACAAAGTTTGGGGAAAGTTTCCGGATACTGATATTATCAGCTCATGCATTCCGCTTGATAACAATGAAATACTTGTTGCTGGTGCCATAAGTACTGACAACAAATTATACACTGCAATACTTCTCGATAATGGTGTTTCTGTGGATATGAAAAATGAAAATACAATTTCATTTTCTCCCAATCCTGCAAAAGATTTTATAACAATTAATTTTGATCCAGATAATCCACCTTATCAAATATCAATATTTGATAATAATGCCAATAAATTAAAAGACATCAACCCATGTAATAAAATTGATATTAATGATCTACCTTCAGGTATATATTTTATTTATTACTATTTTAAAGATAGATACGAAGTAAATAAATTCATCAAAGAATAAAAAAATCAAAAGCTGCCAAAAGATATTTCTTAAGTCAGCTTTTATTTTATTTTTCCATCAAATTTCAGAATTTTCGGGAATCTTTGGTTCTACCATTATTACTTCTTCCCTAGAAATAACCACAGCACCAACGTTTGCGCCTTTTGGTTTTCTTACATTTTTGCGGAGAGTGTAGCATACAGGAGTATATTTTGCATTGCGAGCACCAGAATAGTAAGCACATATTTCTGCAGCTTTCTTCAATATATCCTTTGGTATTCTTTCAGTATTTCCTCTCAAAACTGCATGCGAACCCGAACTGCCACGCGCATGCAACCACAAATCATTAGCTTTTGCAAACTTCATCGTAAGTTCATCATTATTTTGTGCATTTTTCCCTACATATAAAGTATAATTATCATCTAGAATAAACACTTTATATTTATCACTCGCTTGTCTCGGTTCGTTCTGCATCTTGGCTATTCCTAATATTGGTGCAATTTCTTTTTTCAAATTTTCAAGTTCTTTTACAGTTTTCGCACTATTTAAACGATTTAAATATGCTTTGAATGTGTTAAATTTTTCCTCAACTTTTGGTAGCATTTTTTGTTTTTGTTTGATATCCAAGTTTTCTTTAGATGCTTTGGAATAATACTTTTTAGCATTATCTATCAAATTCAGTTTTTCATCTAAAGGTATACTTATCGGATTGGCTGCCCAATCGAAAGTTTCGAGCTTAGCTCCATATTTTTGCTTTGGATTGCTCTGCGAAAGTAGGATTTCGGCATATAACTTATATTTTTCGGCACGCTCAGCAGAAGCAATAGTAAATTGAAAATCTTGGATTTTCTTGTCGAGTTTCTTAATTTCTTTACTTAATAAATTATTTAATTCTTTATAAATGCTATTTCGCTTTTCATCAATAATATTTTGAACTACTGTGTGCCTAATCGCATTAGATAAATTATCAATCTCACCAATAACAATCGGAAAATCCTTCAAAGGAATAAGCGACAAAATAGTTTTAGCATTTTCATTTTGTTTCAGCAGATAATATTTATTCGAATCAAGAATACCGGCAATCAACTGCATAGCGGCTTTGTCAATCATCCGTAGTTTGTCATCGCCAAATGCAGACAATGGAAGCTCAGGATCAATATCCAAGTCATGGCATAATTCTGAAGCATATTCTTTTCCTAATAGCAAATCGCTTTGAGTCAATGCTTTCTTTAAGCTAAATGTTTTATCAATTTCGAAAATTGATTGCAATACAGCTATATTCTCTTTAAAATAAGTATTCTTATATTTTTCCGGTTCATTTAGAGCATTTAATATTTTCAAATTTTTATCGCAAACAAAAAGATTGCTATTCGAAGCTCCAAACAAGCTTATATAAACAATTTTATTAATAAACTCCAATTTTATAATTCTATCATTAGGTATCAAACTAATGTCTTGAAGTGTATCGCCAATAATTTCCGGCATAAGATCTACGCTATTGCTTCGAGCTCTGGCAAAATTTTTATCTAAATATAAAGATGCATACTTAGATTGAGAATTATATTTCAAGTATATAATGTCTTTATAATTGAAAAATGCTAGTTCTAAAGTATCTTTTTCTTGACTAAAGCACTCAATTAATTTAAGCCCTACCAAGCTTTTTAGCTCTTCAACCAATTTTTTTAGAGTAAAATAATGCCTAACCATATCAATCTTCAAAAAAAATTCAAAATTATCAATAAATTACTAAAAATTGGAACAATTTTTGGAATAAGATTATATTTTGTTAAATTAGAATCGTTTAATTGATAAAATATAAATAGGATAAGATGAAGCGCGCATTATATATACTTATTCTCATATTTGCTTGTAATGGATTATTTGGCAGACAACAAGACAAAGTATCTTTAGGCATTGATGAATTGATTAAAAGCAACTTTAACTACCTCAAAGGAAAAAAAGTTGCATTGCTTACTAATCAATCCGGAAGAACCGGAGATGCTAAACTAACAGCGGACGTGTTTATCGATCAGAATGTCTTCAAGTTTGTAGCAATCTTTTCGCCTGAGCATGGCTTGTTTGGTGCAATTCCTGCTGGTGCAAAAGTAGATAATGAGAAATATAGAGATATTCCGGTGCTATCAGTCTATGGTGCTGCAAAATCTCCGGAAAATTCTGTACTAAGCAAAGTGGATATTGTAGTTATCGATATTCAAGATATTGGTATTCGTTCTTATACTTATCTTAGTTCTATGTATAACATGATGCAAGCTTGTGCAAAAGCCAATAAACATGTTTATGTTCTCGATCGCCCCAATCCACTTGGTGGTTTGATTGTAGATGGTAATACTATGGAAAAAGGTCGGGAAAGTTTTGTTGGAATTATTCCAATTTCTTATGTACATGGATGTACTATAGGCGAGCTAGCACGTATGATTAATGATGAGCAGTGGCTTGGCGAAGATAAAAATGGTAAAAGTTTAAAATGCAAACTTACCATAATTAAAATGAAAGGTTGGTATCGCAGAATGCAGTGGGAACAAACCGGTTTCCTCTGGTTCCCGACTTCCCCACATATTCCTAGTGTGGATGCTATTAGAGGATCTGCTGTTTTAGGTACTTTTGGTGAATTGGGTTTCATTTCTATTGGAATTGGAACTACTTTGCCATTCCAATATCTTGGAAGCCCTGGGCTTAATGTCGATTCTCTGCTCATTTATCTCGAAGACGAATATGACAATGGATTGCACTTGTTCAAAGCTAAATATAAACCTTTCTATGCTAAATATTCAGGCGAATACTGCGATGGTCTGCTCTTGAAATTTTCTTACAATAATGACTTCGCTCCTTATACCGAAGGTTTTAAAATTATGCTCGCTTTGAAAAAGTTAAATCCCGATTTATTTAAAAAAGATCGAATTGCAAAAAACTCTCAAGAAATGTTTAAAAAAGTAACCGGTAGTAATAAAATAATTGAACTTTTGTTTGGCAAAAATGATGATGATGAAGTTTTAAATGCTTTAGAAGAAGGGAAAAATGAATACTTAAGCATTAGAAGCAAATATTTATTATATGAATAATAAATATAATATTATCGATTAATGAATTATTGATAATATTTTATTTAAATTATTCATTTTTTAAAAATTTGGCTCGTTTTATGCACTATTTATTATTGGATTAGTACTAATTAAATAACTATTGACTGATTATGAAAACGCAAAAAAAGCTTATTTATGCTTTTGCGGCATCGCTCGCCATGGTGATGCTTTCCCTTGTTTTAGCCCTTATATTTGCTAAACAAAGACAAAATGCCTATCAAGAAAGTATTCTCGAGCAAAAAAATTACTCTGTTGATGTTGCTCTAAAGAAAAACAACGACTATCTAGCTAAGTTTGCTCTTGATTATACTCTTTGGGATGAGTTATCTAATTTTGCCAATGGCAAAATTTCCGGTTGGGAACAAGATAATATCAATACGCTTCTTAGCACTTCTCAAATCAAATATGTCTGGGTTTTTAATTCAGATCAAGAATTGGTATATTCAATTCAAGATACTGCTCTTGCAAAAGTAGATGTGCCAATTCCTAGTATTTCTATTCTGAAAATGCTCGATACAGAAGCCAATATGCCTAATCGATTTTGTAGTTTCTACAAAAAAGTTGCCTCAGATATTATTGAAATTGCCGGTGCTACTATTCATAATTCTTCCGATACTAAAAGGCAAAACAAACCAAACGGATACTTTTTTATTGCGCGTTTAGTCGATAAAGAAAGCCTTTTCGATCTGGAAATTATTACTAATAGCAAAGTTAGCATTCATCCAAGTTCATATACTCAGGAAGCAGGAAAGCATGAAACTGTTGTGCTTAAAAATTTGAATGATTGGCAAGACAAACCTGTTGCTGTTGCAAGCTTTGTTAGTACTGATGATTTTGCTAAAACTGAAGACTTCTATAATCTTATTACTACAATCGTTTTCATTGTATGCATGATTATCAACATTATCATTCTTACAATTTTTGTTAAAAAAAGTATTACTAATCCTTTAAATAAAATCAGTGAAAGTCTTGACAAAGGCAATCTCAAATCAATAAAAGAACTTATTGACGAACCTACCGAATTTGGTGAAATTGCCAGATTGATCAAAGACTTCTTAGCCCAAAAAGAAGCTCTCGAAAAAGCAAATGCACAGCTAATCGATAATAATCATAAAATCGAAGAGCACATGGAGCAAATTGCTAAACAAAATCTTGAGTTGGAAGAACTCAATAGTACTAAAGATAAATTCTTCTCGATTATTGCTCATGATTTGAGAAATCCTTTCGGTGTTATTCTTGCTACTACCGAATTTATGACAAATCCTGACTATCATCTTACTATGGAAGAAATCATGGATTTCTCCAAAGATGTGAATGATTCTGCCAAAATGCTTTTCAATTTATTAGAAAATTTACTCACTTGGGCTCGTTCCCAAAAAGGTACTATTCAATATCAACCCGAAACTCTTTTAGCCGAAGAAATCGCTGCCAATACTAAATTCCTTTTGGCACCTCAAGCTAATGACAAAGGTATTCGTATTGACCTCGAAATACCAAAAAAATTAAAAGTATTGGCAGACAAAAATATGCTTACTACTATTCTGCGTAATTTGGTCTCAAATTCTATCAAATTTACTAATGAAGGCGGTGAAATTATTATTAAAGCTGAGCTTTTAGAATCCAAAAATGGAATTGTTTTCTCGGTTAAAGATACTGGTGTAGGTATGACTCCAGATCAAATTAGAAAATTATTCAGGATAGATGTGCATTGCTCCACTTGCGGTACAAAACATGAAAAAGGAACCGGTCTGGGGCTGATACTTTGTAAAGAATTTGTTGAAAAACATAATGGTAACATTTGGTTAGAAAGTGAGTTGGGCAAAGGTTCTAATTTTAAATTTTTACTACCAATTCCCAGTGATTTAAATGCAAGCTATGAAGAATAGACTAATCAATAAGTAGAATGAGCTTGTCTCAAAATATATTGTAGAGACAGGGCTGTGATCTGTCTCTACAGAAAAATAAATTAAAAGATGATTTTGGAAAGTCATTTTTTGGAAAAAGACTTTTATGACAGCCTAATGCAATTTAAAATTAATTTTATAACTCAAGTTTTCTTATATTGAGTTGGATTGTATTATAAGTAAATTGATCTCCTAAGACAAATGATGACTCACTATGATTAAATGTCAAACTTATATGTCGTGTTACAAATTTCCAAAAACCATCACTGGTTTTTGTATCTAAATATTTCATAAGACCATCAAGCGAAATTCCATATCCAAAGTTATCAGTTCCATATCCAAAGTAACTCTTGCCAACTGCATAATGCAATGTTTCAAATAATTTTAAATATAATCCATAATTAACAGCAACTTTATTATTTCCATTCAAACCAAAAAGATTATCGAATACTCTTGTATTTGAAAATGGAGCAGAATAGTCTATTCCGGTCGAATCCATTTTTCCAGCATAATCTCTTAATTCTGAACTCAAATCCAAAGTAATCAAATCAATTTTTGTTTTTCCAATATCAGTTTTTAATCCTGAACGAATTGCCAATCCAAAACTTGCATTCCTATTTGAAGCGTATTTATAATCACCCAATTCAATATCGTCACCCAAAGCTTTTAGAGCCAAACCAAGGTTCAAATCCACATTCAAATTGTGCTTGTCAGATAATTTTGCATCAACCATAGGTACTTGGCAAGCAAGACCAATATCAAAATTAGTTCCATCACCTTTTATACTATTGCTATATGGAAAATCAGTTCCTGATTTGCGAAATTCTGCATTATAAAAATTAACATTAAAACCGATTCCAAACTTAATACCATAATCAAAATAAGCACCTAATGAGATATTACTTAGTCCATTTTCATTATGAATTAGTTCTCTCGAATTTGATTCAAAATCATATGTATATTTTGAACTAGCAAAACCAACACCAAGAGTCAAAGGAATAGAATTTTTATTTTGATTGAAATTATAGCCAAAATTAAAAGCAAGATTATTATAATCATAAGAAAAAGCATTCTCTTTTTCACTTGGCAGCAATCCAAAATTAAAAGTCGCTGATTCTACATCAGAAGCCACATGTGCAGGATTTTCTAAAAATGAGTAGCTCGGATCTAAATTAAATGCAATTCCTACATTGCCCATCCCATTGCTCATTGCAGATCTTGGAAATATAAGGATTTGTAAATTTGCTTGAGAATAAACAGTGGCCGAACCAAACAACATTGCTAAAATTAGTGTGGATAATACTTTTGAGAAACTTTTGGAGCAATTCATTGTAGCCTCGCTTGAGATTATAACATAATGAGTTGACATAATTTAAAAAAAAAACGAATACAAACAAATGTTTTATTTGAATAACATTTAAAATTTCATTTTGTTATCAAATAATTAACAAAAAAAAGAGCTTGTCTCTAAAGAAACAAACTCAAATTTGATATTAAATCTATTGCAGATACAAGTCTAAGACTTATCTCTTTCGGAAAAATTCCAAAAAAATAAATTTTCAATACTATAATTTAATATTAACTTTCATTACCAATCAATTTCATAATATTTTCGCTTAGTTCGGATAATTTAAAAGGCTTTTGCAAAAACATAGTTTTGCCATCAGAAAGCAATCCTGATACAGTAGAATCGCCGCTAAAACCTGACGATAAAATTATCTTTGCTTCAGGATTTAGTATTCTTATTTCTCTCAAAGTATCTTTTCCGGAAAGCTTCGGCATAACTAAATCTAAGATTACACAATCAATAGATTGTTCGTTTTGCTTATACATTTCCAAACCTTCAAGTCCATCTTCGGCAGTAATTACATCAAAACCAATATCAGTAAGCTGGAGATTGACCATATTTCTTATTATAGAATCATCATCAATCAATAGAATGGTACCAGATCCACGTCTTATCTGCTCAGTTCGGAACTCATATTCTTCACTTATTTCATCAGATAAAGGTATATAAAGTTTGAAAATTGAACCTTGACCAATTTCACTATAAACACTAACAGCACCTAAATGATCTTTAACAGCACCATAAACAGCGGCTAAGCCCAAACCGGTACCTTTGCCTAATGGTTTAGTAGTAAAGAATGGTTCAAATATTTTGCTGAATATTTCTTTAGGAATACCTGCTCCGGTATCAGAAATAGCAATCTCAATATAATTACCCGGTTCAATCTTAAAGCTATTATTTTTACAAAAATGCTCATCAAGATATATATTTGAAGTGCTAAACATAATTCTACCACCTTCAGGCATAGCATCTCTAGCATTAAGTGCAATATTCATAATTGCATTTTGAATTAAGGATGGATCTCCAATAATTGTTTGCCCGTCGGCTCTTAGATTTTTTTCAATTGTTATTCTCTTATCAATAGTATGCTCTAAAATCGAAATTGTTTCATTAATAATATGATGAATTTCGATAGGAGTAGAATAGAACTTAGCTTTGCGCGAAAATGCAAGAAGTTTGCGAGTCAGATCTCCCGCTTTCTGAGCAGTATTAACAATTATTTCAGCAAATCTATGGATCTCATTATTATTAGCCGATTTCAACAATATGTATTCAGATGCACCAATAATGCCTGTAAGCATATTATTAAAGTCATGAGCTACACCACCGGCTAATTGACCAATTACTTCCATTTTCTGCGATTGACGCAATTGATCTTCAAGACGATATTGCTCCGATACATCTCTAAATACTAACACCACACCAAGCAATTCACCTTTCTTATTTTTGATTGGTGAAGCACTATCTGCAATATGATATTCTATACCATTTTTAGATATTAACACTGTATGATTTGCCAAGCCAACAATTTCACCGGTTTCAAAAACTCTTTCCACCGGATTTTCTACTTTTTGTCTGGATTGTGCATTGACAATATTAAATACTTCTGTAAATTTCTTTCCATAAGCTTCAGTATAAGACCATCCCGTAAGTCTTTGGGCTTCAGGATTTATACGAGTAATATTTCCATCCCTATCTGTAGCGATCACTCCATCACCAATTGAGTTGAGAGTAACCTTAAGATTCTCTTCGCTTTGGCGGAGTCTTTCTTCTGATTTTTTCTGATAGCTTATGTCAGAATGAGTACCAATCATCCTGCTAGGTTGTCCTGCATCATTTCTTTCGATTACCCTTCCACGTGCCAAAATCCAAGACCATTCGCCGGTGAAAGCTCTCATTCTAAATTCACATCTGAATAAGTCAATATTAATATTATTGACAGATTCAAGGGCATCTAAAGCTCTTGGCAAATCTTCCGGATGAACAAGCGATTTCCAATTTTCAAATGTTGCTTCAAAAGCATTTGTCTCATAACCAAGCATTTTATAATAACGAGGACTAAAGTAAAGCTTCTGAAGCGACAAATTCCAATCCCAAAGCCCATCGTTTACACTATCTAAAGCAAGATTTAATCTAGCTTCACTAAGTTTGAGGGCTTCTTCAGCCTTTTTCCTGTCGTTAATTTCAATATTTAATTCATTATTTTGTTTGCGAAGTTCAAAGAAAGCAAATGTCAATGGCAATAAAAACACAACAAGCAAAACACCAAATAGTCCAAGTGCTTTGTTATATGTGGCTTGTTGTTCAGAATAAATAGCACCCATATATACACCGGTACCTATATAACATTCCAACTCGGGAATGCCTATCACATATGCCAATTTTTCTTCCGCTTCTTTAGAGTTTGGCGGATAATAAAAATATGTTACAAATCCTGATTTTTCAGGAGATTTGGCAGTATTTATCAATTCTCTGATAATATATTTGCCATTTAGATCCTGAAGATTTATTTGATTAGAATTTTCATGTTGAGGTTGATATGGCTGTACAAGCATTTTACCATTGTAGTCGCTCATAAAAATATAATTTTCGCCATTTTGATCGATATATTTCATTAAGCGAACAATACTTCTAATCGAGTCTAATGCTTCTACCTTTGAAATTTTATTAGTTTTATATGATTTGATAACAGGATTGATAGTGTTTTTTGCCATACTTACAAACTGAATCAACACATGCTTTCTCTGTTCTTCGGCTACTTTAACTATTTCATAAGTAATAAATTTAAATAATATCCCAAAGAATAGTATTATCAGTGCTATTCCAAACAAAAGCAAGTAAGATGTTCTAATCTTTTTTATATTATTAAGCATACCAATCCCATAATTATTTTTATTAAATTATAGAGAAAATGCCTAAAATAAAAGGGATTTTTTTGGTCTGTATGTTCTGATTCTTGACTAAATAATAAGTAACAGACTATTGCCTCATAGTGAGAAGGATTGATTCTGAACTTTGGGCAATCTTATGAAGGAACAATAGTCTGTTAAGCATATTTCTTTTCAAAAGATTTCACTTTATCTACTTTACAAAACTAAAAAGATTTTGTATATGATTTATCAGTAATATTACTTAATCATTAAGAAAACCATAACAAGAATTAATTTATTTGTAAGATAATATTAATAATAAATTTTTAGTAAATTAATATCAAAATAAGATTCGATTTATGCCGTTATTAGTTGGTAATTTGAGATGAATTAGTGAGAAAATAAATGATTGAAACGTATTTGCCATTAATTATTATGCTAGTGTTCGGATTTGGAATAGCAGTAGTATTTATGCTATTATCCGAATGGCTTGGAGCTAGACGTTTTACTCCCGGCAAAGTATCGACCTACGAAAGTGGTATGCCTCCGAGAGGTACTGCCCGCGAGCGTTTTTCTGTAAAGTTTTATATGATTGCCGTTAGCTTTATCGTTTTTGATGTCGAAGTTGTATTTATGTATCCTTGGGCTGTACAGCTGGGTACTTTAGGTGTTAGTGCGTTTATAGCTATGATGTTTTTCATCGCTATTCTTTTTGCGGGTTATTTCTGGGAGCTTAGAAAGGGAGGTTTAGATTGGGATTAGAGCAAACTCTTGCACGCGATGGTTTTCTTACTACCAGCGTTGATAAAGTCATTAAATGGGCTCAAAAAAATTCTATGTGGCCCATGCCTTTAGGCATTTCTTGTTGTGCTATCGAAATGATGGCTTTTGCTTCCTCTCGTTTCGATGTCGCTCGTTTTGGCAGCGAAGTCTTTCGTATGACTCCTCGCCAATCCGACTTCCTTATCGTTGCTGGTACTGTTACTTACAAAATGGCTTGGGTTGTTAGAAAAATTTATGATCAAATGCCCGACCCTAAGTGGGTGATGTCTATGGGCGTTTGTGCTTCTACCGGTGGTATGTTCCGTTCTTATTCTGTTGTTCAGGGTATTGATCAGTTCCTCCCTGTAGACGTTTATGTTTCTGGTTGCCCTCCTCGCCCTGAAGCTGTTATTAAAGGTTTGATGACTCTTCAAGAAAAACTTGAAAAAAAATATTCTCCTGCTCTTTTCAATTTTGGAAAGGATGTGTCGCCTGTTCCTACTCAAACTGGATTCGACAATTCAATTTATACATTCGATCCTCTGAAAAAGCCGGAATTGATTATAAAATAATTGTTTCTTTATAAAAAATAAAGTACCCCAAAACAAAACTCTTGGGGTACTTTTTTTTATACTTTTTAAATTCAATTTTTGGGTATAATCATATTATTTTTGATCATGTAATCTGCAATTTGCACTGCATTTGTAGCTGCACCTTTTCTTACATTATCGGCTACAACCCAAAGATGCAAACCATTTTCTACAGATTCATCATGCCTTATTCTTCCCACAAACACTTCATTTCTATTATTACTCAAAGCCGGAGTTGGATATTCCTCATTACTTAAATCATCAACTACTACTATGCCTTCTGTTTCTTTGAGCAAACTTCTGAATAGCTCAATATCTACCTTTCTATCAGTTTCGATATTCACAGATTCTCCATGCCCACCAACAATCGGCAGCCTTACGCATGTAGCTGTAACCCTCAAATCTGGCAATTCCAATATCTTTCTGGTTTCATTTATCATTTTAACTTCTTCATTAGTCCAGTCTGGCTTTTCAGGCAAAAAAGCATGAAACATAGCATTTCGATATATTTTGTGCTTATCGCCATTGCTTTCACCTTTTTCTTCAGCAATCAATTTGCTAAGACCTTTATTGCCGGCTCCTGTTATTGATTGGTAAGTTGATATGACAACTCGTTTTAAACCAAAATTGTCATTAATTATTTTTAAAGGCAAAACTAATTGAATAGTTGAGCAATTAGGATTGGCAATAATAAAATTGTGATTATTTAAAGCATGCGAATTGACTTCGGGCACAACAAGAGGCACATCAGCATCCATTCTCCATGCGCTGCTATTATCGATTACAATACATTTCTTCTTAGCAGCTATAGGAGCAAATTCTTTGCTAGCAGTTCCGCCTGCCGAAAACAAAGCGATATCTACATCATCAAATGAATTTTCGTCGAGTTTTTCGACTTTATATTCTTTATTTCTAAAATTTATTATTTCACCTTCCGATCGGCTAGAAGCTAAAAGCTTCAAACTTGAAAATGGCAGATCGAATTCATCGATTAATTCAATCATTTTCCTGCCGACTAATCCAGTAGCACCAGCCACTGCAATAGAAAATTTAGGAGATTGATTCATAAACTGAAGTCTCAAATTTTGGAACAATAATTTGCTCTATCTTCATAGCTTGACCTGTTTCAGTATCAATAATTAAATTTACACCACAGAGTCTTTCATCTTTTTCTGCCATTTGAAATTTATGAGCAGTCTGAAGAGTAAATCTTTTGAGAGCAACCTCTTTGCTCATGCCTACCACAGAATCATAAGGCCCGGTCATACCGGTATCTGTAATATAAGCTGTTCCTTTAGGAAGAATACATGCATCTGAAGTAGGAACATGAGTATGTGTACCAATAAGAGCAGAAACACGTCCATCTAAATGCCAAGCCATCGAAATTTTTTCTGCAGTTGCATCTGCATGAAAATCAACAATTATTATCTTTGCTTTGTCTTTAATCACTCCAAGTGCAAAATCCATAGCTCTAAACGGACAATCGATGGAATACATAAAAGTACGACCTTGCACTTGTATTACTGCTATATCTACTCCATTATGATTATAAACTTTAAATCCTCTACCGGGATTGCCCGGAGGATAATTCAAAGGACGCAATACTTTTTCGTCTTTAGCAATTAATGGTTTAGACTGCCAATTATCCCAAATATGGTTACCTGTAGTTATTACATGAACTCCTAATTCGTAAAGCTCTTTAGCTTCGGGCTCGGTTACACCTTTGCCATTACAAACATTTTCGCCATTGACAATTACAAAATCCGCCTTATACCTTTCAATAAGATCAGGAAGATATTGCCTTACTGCCTTCATTCCCGGCTCTCCAACAATATCACCAATAAAAAGTACGCTCAATTTCCCTGTCATTTACTTTCTTCATCTTTTTAAACATAATTGCAATTTATGAAATTCTATCCTAATATTTTAAAATAAATTCAATTTATTCGTCTTATTGTTCTGTAAAACTTTTGGAGATTATGATGAAATACACAATTGGTGGGAATATTACCGATATTATCGACCAGAGAATTTTCCCCGCAGAAATTGAAATAGAAAATGGTAAAATTGTTAAGATTACTGAAAATAATAACTCATATTCTGATTATATTTTACCTGGGTTTATTGATTCGCATATTCATATAGAAAGCTCTATGCTTGTTCCATCCGAATTTGCAAAAATTGCTGCTCGTCATGGTACTTTGGCTGTGGTTTCAGATCCACACGAAATTGCAAATGTGATGGGTATTGACGGTGTCAAATTTATGATTTATAATGCAGCAGGACTTCCCATTAAGTTTTATTTTGGTGTTCCTTCATGCGTCCCTGCTACTGATTTTGAAACTGCTGGTGCTATTATCGATACAAGCGAAATTGAAAAATTATTCAAAATCTATGGACTTACTTACCTAAGCGAGATGATGAATTTTCCGGGAGTCATTTATCAAATTCCAGATGTTATGGAAAAAATTGAAATTGCTAAAAAATACAATGCTCCTATTGATGGTCATGCACCCGGACTTAGTGGCGAAAACCTTAAAAAATATGCTAAAGCCGGCATCTCAACCGATCACGAATGTTTTGATATCAACGAAGCTCGCGAAAAAATTTCTCTTGGTATGAAAATTTTAATTAGAGAAGGCTCTGCTGCTAAAAATTTTGATGCTCTTTTCCCTCTTATTGATGAATTTCCTGATATGGTTATGCTTTGCAGCGACGATAAACATCCTGACGACTTTATTGGCGGACACATAAATAAATTAGTCTCGCTTTCAGTAAACAAAGGCTTAAATCTGTTTAATGTTCTTAAAGCTGCTATATTGAATCCGATAAAACATTATAATGTAGATATTGGTCTGCTCAGAAAAAATGATTCGGCTGATTTTATCATTGTCGATAACCTCAAGGATTTTAACGTGCTTAAAACTTATAAAGCTGGGGAAATTATTGCTGAAAATGGTCGTGAAAATTTCCTTGGAAAAAATATTGATCTTATCAATAACTTCAAAGCTGATCTTTGTACAACCGATGATATACAAATTAAATTCAAAAACAAGCAGCTACGTATTATTCAGGCTATAGAAGGCGAATTGATTACAAAGGAAATCATTGATCTCCCTAATTCTGAAAATGGTTTTGTTGTTTCCGATTTGAATAAAGATTATTTGAAGATTGTTGTATTAAATAGATATCAATACTCAAAACCCGCTGTAGCACTCATAAATGGATTCGGAATAAAAAAAGGTGCGATTGCTACCAGTGTTGCCCACGACTCGCATAATATCATTGCAGTAGGAGCAGATGATGAATCAATCGTTGCAGCTATCAATTCTGTAATTATCAATAAAGGTGGTATGGCTATTTGCGACGATTCTGGCACTAGTATTCTCAAACTACCGATTGCGGGCATAATGAGTAATGAAAGCGGCGAATCAGTTGCTGAAAAATATGCCGAGCTTAATAAAAGAGCTAAAAATTTGGGTACCAATATGAATGCTCCTTTTATGACTCTTTCATTTATGGCTCTATTAGTAATTCCTGAAATTAAATTAAGCGACAAAGGATTGTTCGATGGGCGCAGCTTCGAATTTTTAGAACTCGAAGTTTAATCAATTTCTTTAGAGGCTGTCGTAAAAAGAACATTATTCTAATTTTTCGAGACAGGTCTGAGACCTTTTGAATTGATATTTTATTCTTATTTTTCGAGACTGGGCTCAAACCTTTTGAATTGATATTTTATTCTTATTTTTTGTGACTGGGCTCAAACCTTTTGAATTGATATTTTATTCTTATTTTTTGTGACTGGGC
>CAZBNQ010000033.1:0-14566 GCA_964493035.1 uncultured Hyphomicrobiales bacterium
ACATATAATTGATTCCTCAAATTTTTAATATTATTTGTTAATTCTTCAAAAGAATCATAACCCAATATTTGTGGTACAGCGGAGTTTGTATTTAATATTGCACCTTCATAAGTTGTGCGGAATATACCTTCGATAGCATTTTCATAAATCAATCTGTAGTTTGCTTCTGATTTTATCAATTCATCCGAATATGTTTGTATTTTACTCATAAATTCATTAAAATATTCAGACAATTCACCAATTTCATTAGGCCTTATATTTTCTATACGAATATCAAAATTGCCAGACGCACCTTCTTTAAACTTTTGAATTAAATCAGAAATAGGCTTATTAAATTCCCTTCTTATCCAAATCGAAACAATCCCGATTATAGATAAAATCAATAATATACTAAGTACACTTATATAAATAATCGAATTAGCAGATTTATATATTTCATCGACATAGCCACTCGAAGCCACTATCCAATGGAACTCAGGTATTGATTTAAATATTACGATTTTTTCTCTAAACTTTGTTTCATCAGGGTTTTTCCAATTATAATATATTCTTCCATTTTTTTGTTTTATCATTTCATCAATAATATATTTACCGTCCTTATCCATAGCAGCTTTCAAATTTGCATTTTTAAGCTCTGGATGAATGAGCATATTACCTAATGTATCCAATAAAAAGGAATATCCTGATTCATAAAATTTAAGATCCAGCACACTTTTTTCAAAGTCTTCTACATTTACCAATTCATGAAATTCTTCTCTATATGATGATACAGATACAATCAGATCCCAAGGTTCAAAATATTTCATATATAAAGCTTTTGGCTTTTTAATGCTGTCTTCAGGATTTGCCCAAAAATACTCTAAATAACCATCTTTTTTTTCAAGTTGAATTTTCATAAAATCATTATTTGCTACATAAGTATTAATCAATTGTTTTCGAGGATGAATTTTCAGATACCCTGCTTTATTTAAGCAATAGATATATCCGGTTTTTCCAATTTTTTGAGAAAGCAGCACATCTGATGCTTCTTGTAATGCCTGGCTCTCACTCAATTCTCCACTTTTATATTTATTATAATAAAAATTCAATATCTCTACATTTTTTTCAGCTACTCCTCTAAGCATATTTTTAATTGATGAGTTTGCTGAAGTCATTACCAGATTATTCAAAAGATTTGTAGAATTATTCAATTCTTTTTCGATTGATTCTTCAATTTGATCAACAATCAATAAATATATAAAGCCACCTTGCACACCAACAATAAGCACAAATATTATTAAATAGCTCAATAGCAGTTTTGATTTCAACGAAATCGTATCCAATCTAAACATATAAACCCCATCACTTTCTATATATGATGTTTTAGGAATATAATTATTTTCAAAAAAAAATGAGGACCTCAAAATTGAAGTCCTCATTTTAAATTTAGAATGGTTTATATTTATCTGCCGATTAGCATTTTAAATGAGCTTTCTGCCCATGCAACAAGAGGTGTTGCATACAAACCGTAGAAAATAGTCGGAACAGCAAGAGCATACATAAGCACTTGAGCACCGATCGAATATTTTATGTTTGGATTGTCATTATCAACGCCACGTACCCACATATTACGGAAAATTTTGGAATAGTAGTACAAAGATACAACACTATTCAAAACGCCCACAACAGCTAACCAAATTAATCCTGAATCCAAAACTGCAGCAAACAAGTAGAACTTACCAATAAATCCAACTGTTGGCGGAAGTCCAGTTAATGAAATCAAGAAAATAGTAAGAGTAGTACCAAGCGCAGGGGCTCTATATCCCATACCAACATACTCATCAAGATCTTCGCTGCCCACTTTGTCAGCAATCATTTGCACAACAAAGAAAGCTCCAAAGTTCATAATCAAATATGAAGCAAAATAGATAAGAACTGCTATAATTCCGGCTTGATTCATCACTACCACGCCCATCAAAAGATAACCGGCATGAGCAATACCTGAATAAGCCAAAATTCTTTTCACATTGTTTTGCCATAGAGCAACCAAGTTGCCAATTGTCATTGTAATAACAGACAAAACAGTAATCAAAAACTTCCAATCAACGATAGCAAGCATATTGTAAACTGAGCTAGTTGATTGATCGAAATTGATAAATCCAACGTAAATAAATCTCATCAAAGCTGCAAAGCCAGCAGCTTTACTTGCAACAGACAAGTAAGCAGTAATAGATACCGGAGCGCCTTCGTAAACGTCTGGAGTCCAGAAGTGGAAAGGTACTGCTGATATTTTATATGCAAAGCCGGCAAGAATCATCAACGATGCAACTAATAATGCAACATGATTTCCACTTGCTTGCGATAATGCAGCATTGATTTCAAAAAATGAAAGAGATCCGGTCAGACCAAAGAGTAAAGAAATACCCCAAATCATAATACCGGATGATAACGAGCCGTAAATAACATATTTAAGTGATGCTTCCGAAGCGCGTTTTATTTCTTTAGTATATCCGGAAAGCACATAAGAACTCAAGCTCATGGTTTCTAATGCAAGATATACTACTATTAAATTATTAGCACCAACGATAGCAAACATTCCAATAGTCATACCGAGAATCAAAGTATAGTATTCGCCCATACTACGATTTTCTTTATATAGCTCTTCGGAGAAGAACGACATAAGAGTAACTGCAATACCGGAAAGCAGGAACAAATATTTGAAGAACATTGAGAATGGATCGACAGCAAACATGCCCATAAATGTGGCTTCGCTAGCGCCCGCATTGTTCATCATATAAATACCTGTAACTAGGAACCCGGCAAGAGAAATTACTCCTGCAATTTTTCTTGCTTTTTTGAATATCAAATCTGCAAGTATTGCTATTACAAAAGTAATAATCAGTAGTATTTCCGGCATAAACAAGCCGATACTTTTCTTTAGATCAGCAATCACGGCTGTGTTTAATAATGTTTCGAATGTTCCCATATTATTATCTTTTTATTCAATCTTAATAATATTATTATAATCCGGTAAACTGACCGTTTACAGTCACAAAATGTATTAATTGATTTACTGATTCAGTCATCATGTTTGTAATATAAGTTGGGAAAATACCCAAGAAAATTACAACAACTGCAAGAGGAATCAAAGCTGTCAATTCGATGCCATTAATATCATCGTGTTTGTAGAGTTTGCCACTAGGATCCCATGGGCCCGACCATTTTTCAGGTAGCTTGCCAAAGAATACTCTTTGCAAAGCCCATAGCATATATGCAGCACCCAATACTATACCAAGACCGGAAATTACTGTATATAATGGATATGTTGCAAATGCTCCTAAAAATACAAGAGCTTCGCTCACAAAGCCGCTCATACCAGGAAGACCTATAGCAGCAAAAAATGCAATAGCCATCATACCTGTATAAACCGGCATCTTGTTTGCCAATCCGCCAAAATCATCCATGCTACGTGTGTGAGCTCTATCATAGATTACGCCCACAATCATAAATAGCATTGCTGTGATTGTACCGTGATTGAACATTTGGAATATAGCACCTGTAACGCCTGCCGAAGTCATTGATGCTATACCTAACATCACATAACCCATGTGCGATACTGATGAATACGCAATAAGTTTTTTCAAGTCGCGCTTGCCTACTTTGTGCTGTCCCAATGCGCAGAGTGCACCATAGACGATACTTACCATACCGATCAATGCAATCCATTCTTGGAAATATTTAAATGCTTCTGGGAATATTGGCCATGCTATTCTCAACATGCCATAAGTACCCATTTTCAAAAGTACGCCTGCAAGAATTACTGATATTGGAGTTGGCGCTTCTACGTGCGCATCTGGCAACCATGTGTGGAAAGGTACTGTTGGCACTTTGATAGCAAAACCAACAAACAAACCAACAAAAGCCCACAATCTCCATGTTGTGCCAAATCCTGAGAAAATTTGATCCGGTCTGATATTAGCTGGATTAGCCAATTCGATCAAGTTGAATGTTCCACTTGTAAACCACAAGCCGATCATTACTAAAAGCATAAATACCGAACCAAACAATGTATATATAAAGAATTTAATAGCAGCATATTCTTTGCGAGGACCGCCCCAAATACCTATCAAGAAATACATAGGTAGAAGCATTAATTCCCAGAACACATAGAATAAGAAAAAGTCTAAAGAAATAAACACGCCCATCATACCAATATCGAGGAGCAAATACATCATAAAGAAGCCTTTTACTGCTTTTTTGATGCTCCAAGAAGCAAATGTAGCTACAAAGCACACAATTGCAGTAAGTAGTATCATAGGTGCACTAATTCCATCGATACCGACGTAGTAATCAATTTTTAAATCGCCAAAAATTGGGAGCCCGTGCAATTGTATCCATGGTGTTTTTTCAACAAATTGCATTGTGTTTGCATCATTTATTCCTGGTAATGCATTGTTGAAATTCATATAGATGACTATTGCTATCACCAATTGTAGGAATGTAAATCCCACTGTAAGCCATCTGTATAAATTGGTGGATAGCTCGCGAGCTTTTTCATCCTTGCCTGCCGGAATTGCCAATATAATCAGCAAGCCGATTAAAGGCAGAAAGGTTATTAACGTAAGTGGTCCAATACCAAAAATGTTAAACATTAATCCTCCGGATTAAATTTATTTTTATTACTAATTATCAAATCTCGGCTCAGCCGATTACACTAAAAAATAGAATAATATCATCAAGCCTACGATTGTAAATATCAAGTATGCTTGAATGCGGCCTGTCTGAACCTTACGGAAAGCTGCTCCGAAAAATCCGGTTGTTTGTGCTGTCAAATTCACAAACCCATCAATTACTATATTATCAAACTTTCCGATAAACCAGCCAATTCCTCTAAATACTGTTGCTACGCCATTGACTATTCCGTCTATGACTGCTCCGTCAAACCATGATAATAATTTTGCGAATCCTACCGTCAAGCCAATTGCTGTCTTGTCATATATTTCGTCGAAATACCATTTATTTAGTGATATCTTATAGAATGGTTTGATCATATTTGCCATATTGTCTGGGCTAAACACCTTGAACTGATAGAAGCAGAATGATAGTAATATACCTAAACCAGCAATCAAAAGCGAAGCAATCATTGCCGGATAATGCATGTGGTGCATTTCTTCTTCAAATTTATTCAATGCATGCGATCCATGTGCTGAATTAGCTTCTGCACTATGTGCATTTGCTGTTGCATTGTGTGTTGCAACTTCTGCATGCGATTCTGCAGCATTGTGTGTAGCAACTTCTGTGTGCGCTGCAGGCTCTGCTTTATGTCCTTCTGCATTTAATGGCATTAAGAAATCAAATTGCAAAGCTGCCGGCACTGATGTTGCTGGTGTTTTTATTGATTTTTGGAACCAGCCGGATGTCGCGTCTATTGGATTGAATGAATAGAACACCCAAATAGTCAATATCGACAACAATACAAGCGGACCGGTGATTAATTTATTATTCTCGTGTGTATGGCTGGCTATATTTGTTTTAGCTTTGCCATGGAATGATTCAATCAACAAACGGAACATATAGAAAGCAGTCATACCTGCTGCGCCAAAACCTGCAATAGGAATCAGCCAATGCCCGCTCAAAGAACCAAATGCCAAAGTTCCTGCCAATATACCGTCTTTTGATAAAAATCCGGATGTAAAAGGCACACCTGATATAGCAATTGTAACAAACAAGAAAGTTATATATGTTAGAGGCATGGTCTTACGCAAACCGCCCATATTTCTAATATCTTGAGGATCAGTGTGGTGATCATGGAAGTGGTGCGCTGCATGGTGCATTGCATGAATAACAGAACCCGAACCAAGGAACAAACAAGCTTTGAACCAAGCATGTGTCACTAAGTGGAAGAATCCGTTAGTATATGCACCGACGCCGATAGCCATAATCATATAGCCCAACTGACTGACGGTTGAATAAGCCAATACCTTCTTAAAGTCATTTTGAGTGATAGCGATTGTAGCAGCCATAAATGCAGTGATTGCACCTATGTAAGCTACAAATATCAATGCATCGGCTGTAAGCATAGGGAAGATTCTGCAAGTGAGATATACACCTGCTGCAACCATAGTAGCAGCATGGATCAATGCACTTACAGGTGTCGGACCTTCCATAGCGTCTGGCAACCACACATGCAATGGGAACTGAGCAGATTTACCAATGGCACCGCAGAATAGCAATATGCCTGCTGCTGTAAGCATAGTACCGGAATCGAATGGCAATAAGCCCGAAGCAACGCCGGCAAATACATCATCAAACATAAATGAGCCATAAGTAAAGAACACTATCATAATACCCGCAAAGAAACCAAGGTCGCCTATACGGTTGGTTATGAATGCCTTTTTGCTAGCATTTGCAGCTGAGTCTTTTTCGTACCAAAATCCGATAAGAAGATACGAACTCAAGCCCACAAGCTCCCAAAAGATATACATATTTAAGAAGTTATTTGCAATAACGATTCCCAACATTGAGAAAGTAAAAATGCCTAGGTATGCATAAAACCTCGGGAAGCGTTTATCTTCAGCCATATATTCCATTGAGAACATATGCACAAGGAAGCTTATCAAAGTAACAACGATAAGCATTACGGCTGTAAGATTATCGACACCGATACCGATTGAAATTGTCTTTGTTCCGAGGTTTATCCAATCAAATTTTGTTTGGATCATACCTTCGCCGGCAAATGTAACGAGCTTAGAAAAAGCTACGATAATCGACAAAATCAAATCAATACCGAGCACTGCAGAGCCGAGATAACCGGCGGCTTTGCCAAGTCTTTTTTGGTTGAATATTATTATCGTAAATCCAAGAAGCGGCAATAATAATATTACCGTCGATAATAGCAGTATAGTTTCTTTTGTCATAATACTTAAATACTATATTTTATTAATATTTTCGAGTAAATAACATGCTGAATTAGTCTTTCAGCTGATTAATTTCATCAACATCCACATGCCTGAAATTCTGATATATATTCAGAATAATAGCAAGCGCAACTGCAACTTCGGCTGCAGCAAGAATAATCACGAAAATCACTGCAACATGACCTTCTATATTCATGCCTCCAAAGCGTGCAAAAGCTATAAAGTTAATATTTGCCGAATTTAGAATCAATTCGAGTCCCATAAGCACGAGGATAGCATTCTTACGAGTTGCAATACCAAACACACCCAATGCAAAAAGCAGGATGCTTATTATCAAGTAATGAGTTAGTCCGATTCCCATAATTTTTCCCTTATTTTCTACGTGCAATTAGAGCTGCGCCGATAAATGCTACTAATAATAATATAGCAGCCACTCCAAACGCCAGCAAATATTCTGTAAACAACAAGCCGCCTATTGCTTCCACCGTCGAAGATGTTTCTGCCAATGGATCTTTTATCATCCATTGAGTATTCATAGACATAATTATCATAAATACCGCAATAGCAAGGGAGGCAAGCCCGGCAATTCCCATCTGGAATGCCCCTAATGTTCCTGATTTTATATCCACCCCGGTAATTTTTGTCGTGAGCATCACACCGAAAATAATCAGTACAAGAATACCACCGACATATACCATAATCTGAGTTACCGCTATAAAATCAGCACTTAGCAATACATATAGACCCGAAACGCCAAAGAAAGTAAACAACAAAGAAAATGCAGAATACATCATCTTTCTTGAAAATACTACACCTCCGGCTGATACCAGCACTATAGTTGCAAACAAGTAAAATATAACGTCGTATAATGCCATAGCAATTAGCTTTATTTAATTACAACATATTTCATCTTAATTATGCATATTTTATTATGCTTCATTTTTGCCTGCTTCTTCCTTAGCTTTTGCTTCGGCTTCAGCTTTTTTCTTTTCTGCAGTTGCTTTTGCAAGCGCTGCTTTCTTTGCTTGTACTTGTTCTGCACTTAAGTCAGAAAATCTATATACTAATTCTTTTCTGTCGTAAGTTGCATACTCAAACACTTGAGTCATGAATATCGCATCAGTAGGGCAAGCTTCAGTACATAAAGAGCAGAAACAGCATTTTGCAAAATCTATATCAAACTGAGAAACCCATAGTTTCTTAGTTTTTCCATCTTTGCCCATTGGCTCGTCGCCAGGCACTGCTTTCACTGTTTCAATCTTAATACAATTGACAGGGCAGTCTCTTTGGCATGCCAAACAGCCAATGCAAGCTTCGATATCCACTTTTATTCTGTTTCTTGCATTTGCTGGCATATCTCCGCTATTGATCGGGTGATAAGTATCAGGATATTGCAAGGTTACATTTTTCTCGAACAAGTGTCCGAATGTAATCTTCATACCAACCAATGCTGTCGATATACCACTAAATATATTCTTGAAATATTCCATATTTAATCCTTTATTTAAGCAATTTGCATTTACTATTTAATCATAGCCCAAAATGCTACTGCAAAAAAAGCAACAAATGCAACCGGAAGCATTACTTTCCATGTTACATACATAAGTTGGTCAACTCTTAATCTTGGCAATGTCCAGCGTAGCCAAATTTGCACAAACACAAAAAACATAGCTTTGGATATAAACCAAATAGACTGCCAAACAGGTCCATTCAAGAAATCGCCAAATGGAGACTGCCAGCCGCCTAAGAAGAGTATAGTTATTATCGCAGATACAACAAACATATTAGAATATTCTGCAAAGAAAAACATTGCAAACTTCATACCTGAGTATTCAGTGTGATATCCTGCTACGATTTCTGATTCGCCTTCAGGAATATCGAATGGCACGCGATTGGTTTCGGCAAGCGAACCAATAAAATAAATAAGGAACAAAGCCAAAGTGAAAGGAATAACCCATACTTTTGCTATAGAACCAGTGCCTCCGAATAAAAACCAATTCCAGATGCCGCCTGCTTGTTGTTTTATAATTTCCTGCATGTCTAGAGAGCCTGCTAATGTAGCAACTGCCAAAATAGCAATTGCGATTGGAATTTCATAGCTAATCATCTGAGCAGCAGCTCTCATCGCTCCTAGCAATGAGTACTTATTATTTGATGCCCAGCCACCCATTACTATACCAATTATAGCAAAAGCACTGACTGCAAACACATAGAACAAACCTATATTAATACCCGAAGGAACAAATACTGAGCTGAAAGGAATTACTGCATAAGCCGCATAAGCTCCTGTAAACATAATAAAAGGAGCCACATTAAATAATGGCTTATTTACATTTGCAGGTGTAATATCTTCTTTTTGAAGAAGTTTGACTACTTCCGCTACTGGCTGCAACACGCCTTTCCAGCCTGTTCTCATCGGACCTAAGCGCTCTTGTATCCATGCTGATATCTTCAATTCGCCCAAAATTGCGATCAAAGCATATACCAACACAAATGTAAGCGGCAGTGCTGCCACTATCAAGTAGCCTATTAGGTTTTCCCCAATTAAATCA
The DNA here is from genome assembly GCA_964493035.1 of uncultured Hyphomicrobiales bacterium. Lineage (GTDB taxonomy): Bacteria > Bacteroidota > Ignavibacteria > Kapaibacteriales > UBA2268 > JAUQWR01. The sequence goes on from CAZBNQ010000033.1 coordinate 9,449, forward strand.
TAAACAAAATTTTGTTCCATTCCGATTCTGCTTATTGTTTAAAAATTATCTGTCTATTTCGCCAAGAACAATATCAAGGCTTCCGAGTATCATAATCAAATCGGCAATCATATAGCCTTTTGAAATTTCTGGAAGCACGCTCAAATTAACAAAACTTGTAGCTCTTGCTCTTACTCTTGATGGTTTTGGGCTACCGTCGCTCACAATATAGAAGCCTAATTCGCCTTTAGGATTTTCTGCTTTTGCATAAAATTCGCCTTTAGGCGGCTTAATTTTCTTTGGTAATGCTTCGCGTACGTCGCCTTCCATTGGCATTTGAGCTAATGCTTGTTCGATTATTTTGCAAGATTCTTCCATTTCGCGCATACGAACAATATTTCTATCCCAACAATCGCCGAGAGTACCCATTTCGCCTTTTGCCACTACTACATCAAAATCAAATCTGTCGTAAATTGAATATGGCTCTGCCTTGCGCAAGTCGTAAGCCACGCCCGAACCTCTCAATACCGGACCCGAGCAAGCATAATTCACTGCTACATCACCGGGTAATATGCCGACATTTGCGGTTCTTTCAATAAAAATTTTATTATTGATAAGTAATTCATTTACTTCTGCATTTGTTGCTCTCACTTGCTTGATTATTGCCAAGCAATCTTCTTTAAATGTTGGTGGCACATCTCTTTGCAATCCGCCTACCCACATATAATTATAGAGCAATCTGCCGCCCGACATCTTTTCGAATAGAGTAATTATCATTTCTCTATCGCGGAACAAATACAAAAACGGAGTGAATGCGCCTGAGTCCAAACCAAATGTAGCTACTGCTATCTGGTGGTTGGCTATACGATTTAGTTCTGCGGCTATCACTCTTATATATTCTACTTTGTCGGATACTTTAATGCCCAACAATTTTTCCATACCCATCACATAGGGCCATTCGTTATTCATCGACGCAATGTAGTCCATTCTGTCGATATAAGGAATCACCTGTGGATATGTCATGTTTTCGGCATGTTTTTCGAAGCAGCGGTGCAGATATCCAATATGAGGAATCACTTCTGTTACGATTTCGCCTTCGAGCTCCACTTCTAGTCTGAGCACGCCGTGAGTCGAAGGGTGTTGAGGACCGACGTTTAGTCTCATCCTCTCTGAATGAACCATTCCAAAATCAATCTCAAATGTTTTTATCTCGCCCACAATAAACTCTCTATTTAATTATTTAATTAACTTATTAATATGGTACTTTAAACCCGTTATATTCTTCAGGAGTAACGTAGTCCTTTCTCAAAGGATAGCCTTCCCAATCATAAGGGCTTAGGATGCGTATCAAATTCGGATGATTTTCGAAAATAATACCAAACATATCAAAAGCTTCTCTCTCGTGCCAATTAGCAGTTTTCCATACTCTTTCCACTGTATGGATTTTTGGATTTTCGCGGTCGAGAATGGCTTTAAGAGTAATTCTGTGCTTGAGCTCAACGGAATAAAGATGATAAACTACCCCAATACTATCTTTATAGTCCATACCGCTCAGATTGGCTAGATAATCGAATTTTAAACCATTATCATCGCGCAAACCAAGGCATACTTCCAAAATTTTGTCGGGGCTGATTCTAATCCAAGCTTCTGTAGCTTCATCGCTGACTAGCTCCATTATGGCATCGCCATATTCGGCTTTAAGCTTTTCGTAAATCTCGTTTGCTTGCATAATATATTTTTAATTATTAGTAAAAATCTTATTTATCATATTGTCAAATATCATTATTAATGATTTTCAACTTCAACTAATCCGGGAACTACAATTTTGCCTTCAGCAGCATTTTTAGCATCTTCTTCAGCAATCTTTTCACGTTTGCGGAATATCGCCTGCATTTTTATCTTTTCTTGAAGTTTCATCATACCTTCAAAAAACGCTTCTGGGCGTGGAGGGCAGCCGGGCACATATACATCTACCGGAATCACTCTATCGACTCCTTTCAACACATGATAGCCATGCTCCCAATATGGTCCGCCACAATTTGCGCAAGAGCCCATTGATATTACATACTTAGGCTCTGCCATTTGCTCATATAGTCTTTTGATTCTTTCTGCCATTTTGAGTGTAACAGTACCCGACACGATTATAAAATCGGCTTGGCGGGGGCTGGTTCGTGGTATACATCCGAAACGCATAAAGTCATAGTGCGATGCATTTAATGCCATAAATTCGATCGCACAGCAAGCCAAACCAAACTGAAGATACCAATCACTTTTTGATCTTCCCCAGTTCAACACATCTTCTGCTACGCCAAGAACAATCCCGCCGGCATTGTAAGGATTGTCTAATTTATTCAATAAACCCATTTCAGCTCCATAATATTACTGTTTTCTTCATCTTAATACTATTTCTTTAAATCTGCTTTTGTCATTATCAGATCTTTAAGAGCAGGAATAACCGGTTTGGGTTTATCCCATTCCAAATAACCTTTTGCCCAGTCATAAACCAAGCCCAATATCAGTATCAGCACAAAAAATGTCATTGCGCCAAACGCATACCAACCTAATCTTTTAAATACTACTGCCCATGGAAATAAAAATACTAATTCCACTTCAAAAATTAAAAATGCAAGAGCTATTATATAAAATCTTGCATTAAACTGCACCCAAGGGCTTCCGATCGGCTCTTCACCTGATTCGTAGGTGGTCAATTTTTCTGGAGTCGGATTGCTCGGTCTTACTAATGCCGATACAAAAAATCCTACTCCGACGAACATTACGCCTATTATGAAAAATATTAGGACTATGCCAAAATCTGTCAACATATCTTTTTCCTAATCTATATTAACGAGGATAATTATTGCCATTTTCAATTTTTTTAAAATTAAACCTTAGCAATTTAATCAATTACAATGAATTATTGAACTTTTTTTTTAAAATAAAATTTAAGCTAATCCGTAATTAGGCTTCCCTAAATTTAAAATACTTTTTAATTTCAAGCATTTGCATTTTATGAGTATTTTTTTACTGATTTATCTTTCTTTTACTTTTTAATCTTTTATTCAATTTTTGTTAATTTTCTCTAAGACTTTTTCCTCTTTGTTCATTTTTTTTCTTGCTTTTTAAAAAAAATCGGCTATACGACCGATTCTTGCTTAGCTTGCTTTATTATCAGTTGTTTAGCCGATTTCCCTGCTTTTCTATTCGAGAAATTGACGTTTTGCTTAATTTCTCAATATTTCAATTTCTTAGTTTCTTTTTTTCAATAATTATTTCTCGATTTAATTTTCTTTGTCTTGTCCAAATTATGAATCAATTTTTATTTTATATTCTCTTTTTTTCTATGAATTTTATTTTTTCGGGAAATATTTCTCTAATACCTGGCTCCTATAGTCAAATATTCCTCTAACTTGCTTTCCTATAAACAAACTATTGGCTATTCGCCCCAACAATCCAAATGGAGGCACATAACTGACTATGTCTATCATTTCAATTCCTCCGTCAATCTCTCTAAAATGATGTTCATGATGCCACATGCTATAGGGTCCGTATCTTTGCTCATCCACAAAGAATTTCTTCTCTACTACATGAGTTATCTCAGTTACCCAAGTTATTGGTATACCTGCCACCGGACTTACTTTATAGCTGATCAACATTCCCGGATACATTTTTTCTGCTAATTCACTCTTTATCACAAAGTTCATATATGCGGGAGTTATCTTGCTTAAATTCAATGGTGAACTGAAAAATTCCCATGCTTCTTCCAAGCTGATTGGAAGTTCCTGCTTTGATCTAAGAGTGTAAACTTTCATATCAATCCTTCGACTCGAAATGCATAAAGTCCAAAAAGAATACTGTTCCCAATAGTAGCGCCTTATCTCTATCACTTAGCATTTGCTCAAATTTTACTCCAAATATATCGGCATCAGTAAACATTTCCTTGCCAAATCCGCTCCATTTCTTCTGTATTTGAGCTATTTGCTGCCCATTTCTCATTACGTTGAATGTCCATGGTTTAAATACCGGACCTTCGATATTAAGTATTTCATTTCCGGATTCATCAACTACTTGATAAAGCTTTTTCAATATAGAAAATTGCCATTTTACGTGCCCAAGCAAAGCTCCTTTGTCGTCTACCACCTTGCACTCATGAAATAGCCAGCGATGCGGACGGTGGATGCTTATCTGTACATTCTTAGCCTTATCGATTACATGAATTGTAAACGGACGATTAGCTGTAAGGAAAAACAATGCTAAAAAAGATTTCTTCTCTTCGTAAGCGAAAAACATTTCTTCGCCATTTTCATTCTTCACTGAATACTTGTTTCTAAACTCGATTCCGGTAAGTATTTCGCCCCATTCTTTGATTTGTCTGACAACAAATCCTCCAATATGAGTAAATGATTGCATTTTTCCTCTCTCTTTTAATTAACAAATTATATTAATCGACTGGATTTATATTTTTATATTTTAATATAAAAAAAACTTTTAAGATTTACGAAAAATTATCTTAAAAGTTTTAACAACATTTTTTCCATGTATTCATTAATTTTCAATATACCCTGTCATATTTCTCTAATAGATACTTGCTACCCACAAGTAGCCCCACACTTATTAATATTGAAAAAATAAATAAGAAACTTGGATTTTGATGCATTATTCTAACATCAGCTTCCAAATAGTATTCCGATTTTGAAATACTAATTAAGTAATGAAAATGATTTATAAATACATTTAACCAATCATATCCCATACTATTTATATATTTGATAAATATTGATATTAGCATAACAACTATATATCCAATTGCCGATAATACAATGCTTTTTGAAAAATCATATAATATCGAAAGAGTTATAATTGTTGGCAACAATACAAAAGTAAATCCAAAGATAAATTCAACCATCATCAAAATATCACTTAATCCAATGTTAATATTTTTTTGAGCTATTTCAAAGAAAAAATCCTTGGTAAAATAGATGCCAGAATTAAAGATCAATAAAGATATAAAAATATAAAAGCAAACAACAAAAATCTTTGAATAAAAAACATACTGCTTTTTTATCGGATAAGAATGCAAAATTCTTTTAGTTCTATTTTTGTATTCATTGCTAAATGCTGTATAAATAAAAACAAACATTA
>CAZBNQ010000034.1:0-14206 GCA_964493035.1 uncultured Hyphomicrobiales bacterium
TTATCTTCAAATTTTGTAATATTATTTCTTATATGTTCTTTTATTAATTTATTTTAAAATTGGTTTAACCAAAATTTTTAGAGCTTAAGTTCAAATAATCCTAAATTTAATTATTAGCAGTACTTCGAGTGAATAATATTACCAAAAATCTCAAAAAATCTAATATTTGATAAATCTTAATACATTTCCAATATTTCTTGATTGGTTTTCTATGATTAGCAAATAAGTCCCTGAATTAAGATTAGAAACATCTAATTCGATGTTATTATTTTGGCATGAAATATAATCTTTTTGGAAGACAATATTACCAATTGTATTAAATATCTTAATTGTAGAGGGCTCTGAAAAAAATTGTGATAAGTTAATATTAAGCTTTTCGTGGGTTGGATTTGGATATAATTTATTTTCAGAAAAATTTGAATCTTCAATTATATTCGTAGTATTTGTATCAATATAGAAGCAACATTTTTTTGATTCTACATAATTAATTCCAATTTTAGCATAAACTTGATAGCAATATTGCCCGGATTGCTCTATTACATAAGGTAATGATACAGTATCATTAGCCATCATGTTATATACCAAATTGTCGTTAAAATATATTAAAACATTATAATAACTGATGCCTTCGACAAAAGTCCATACTGGAGTTATGATTTTGGTATGCAAAGTAGTATCACATGGTGGGTAAATTAGGTTGATTGTATCTTTTAATGTTCTAAACTTGAATACATCAGAAAATGTTTCCTTATTATCAGAAATCGAAGCAACTCTCCAATAATATGTAGCACGAAGTTTATTAAAGAATAAAGATATACTTTTTGTATTTACAATAGAATCGATAACAAAATTACTAAAGTTTTCTTCTTCGGATAATTGAAACCTAAAATGTGAACTTGTATCGGAACATTCCCATCTGAAATTTGTTTTTAAATAAACAGCAAGTTGAAGATCTGGTGGTTCGATTAGTTCTGGTTTTACTTGGGCAGATGCAGTAAAATAATTAATTGAACCAATAAGGAATAGAAAGAATGTAAAAATATATTTCATAATGCACCTGGAAAAAATGTAAACAAAGCAAAAATATGAACACGGATTTATAAGATTTGTTACAAAAAAAGAAAGGGGCAAAGAATATTGCCCCTATTCATTGTTAATAATAGAACGAAAACTGTATTGTCTTTGGGTCAATGAAATAATTAATATCTAAGGATTTCAAGTATTCTTCGTCAGTGTCTTTTTGATATATAAAGACAATTTCTAAATTTAATTTTGTATCTACTGACTGTCCATTAGTTTTTTTAGGAGAAAAATTCATTTTTTTAATTTCATCAATTACAAGTTTGTCAGCAATACTTTTTAATTCAGGATACTTTGCATCATTGTTTATAGTTTTTACTTCACTGATCCTGCCTTGCTTGTCAACTATAAACTCAATATTTGATATGAAAGTTTTTCTTGATTCATTCAATGTATTGTTTTGTTTAATGTTTTTCATCAAATAAATACATTTTTTCATATCTAAAACTAGAGGAAAATAAGTTTGTTTTGAAGATTGTAATTCGGGAATTTTAATTCTCAAAATATAATCTTTATAATTATTAGATCTAGTTGTGATAATTGAAGGTTGGTGAATTGTATTCCACATTTCATCAGTCCCATAAAATACAGACATTGCTCTTGAAACTTTTTTAGTTTTACCATTTGCAATTGCAGGATGCCAAGTTTGATTTACAAAATATTTATATACCTTGGCGGCATATTCCTTTTGTAATTCAATTGATGGGACGTTTTGTATCCAGTTAGTATCAGTAATTCTAACGTCTGATAAAGATCCTGACTCTAAAACATTAAAAGAAAAAGTGAATTCTGCAGCGTTTTCTTTGTAGTTGAGACCTAGAATATCAGGAATTTGTTTTTTTGCTAAATTTTGAAAGCTGAACAAACCACCATTTGGTTCTGCATCGATATCACAATCAAAATACTTAGTTTTGTTTTTAGGAATATCAATGTCGTTGTTGTTATTGGATATTTGGTCCGGCTTAGAGCAAGAAAATAGGAAGAAAAATACTGCAATAAGAGGTATTATTGTAGTGTATTTGATTAATGAAAACTTGCTTGATTTGCGAGTGTTAAGCATTTCGAATCTCCTTTTTAGTGTTGATTTATTGAAATAACTCGGCAAATCAACAAAATGTGCACCTAATGTATGATCTACCAATGATATGTAATATGAACTTTTGTCTGAATGATTTTGAATGATTGTGTTGTCAACTTCAAATTCATGATTATCTTTGATACATTTTGAATAATAATATAGCAAAGGATTGAACCAAAGAAATAGTTTTAGTGTTTCGATTAATATTAAATCTAAACTATGATTTTGTTTGATATGTATTAATTCATGCTCTAAAATATTTTTTGAATGAATCGAAGTAAAATCACTTTCGGAAATGTATATAGTGTTAAAAAAAGAAAAAGCAGGTATTTTGTCTTTTGTAACAATACATTTAATGTTTTTGTAAGTTTCTTTTCTATATATATTTGAATTGATATTTTTGATAAGTTTTGTTGAATTATATACAAGTTTTAGTAAGAAAAATGATAGTCCAATTAAATATATTATATATATAATTTGACTGTAATCCCAATCGATATTATTAGTTGGTAGCTGTTTGGAACTACTCTGAGCAATAAAAGTAGAAGTGTTGTAATCAACTTGTTGAGTATTAGAATTATTATAATATTTAATGGTCAAATTTTGATTCTCAATGTACTTGGTCGAAAAAGCAAAAGCAAGCGCTGATTCAAAATTTAGCAAGGGAATAGAGAAAGAGAATAATAATCCAACGAGAAGGTAGATTCTATTGGTTTTGAAGTAAGTGATTTTGTTGAAAATCAATTTATAAAGAAGTATCCAAATAGCAATAATGCTCGAAGACTGCCATAAATAAGAGTATAAATCATCCATTATTCTGCCCTTTTACTTTTGATTTCTTTATCGATAATTTTTCTAATTTCTTCTAATTCGTTGACAGAAACTTCATTGTCTTCAACAAAGAAAGAAGCAATTTTTTTGAAAGATGAGTTGAAATAATTCTTAGCAAAATTATTTAAATATTTTCTGCCATATTCATCTTTATCAATCATAGGAAAGAATTTATACATTTTGCCATAATCTTTATGGCTAACAAAGCCTTTAGTTTCAAGAATTTTTAGAATAGTGGCAATAGTAGTATATGCAGGTTTGTTTCCATCAAATTCATCAACAATTTCTTTGACGAATGCTTCACCTTTGTCCCAAAGTATATGCATAACTTGTTCTTCTGCTTTAGTCAATTCTTTCATTTGATACATTTCCAAGAATAATTAAAATTACATTACAAATATACTACTAAAAAATTAGTAATGCAACTAAAAAAATAGTAAATCTACTAAAAAGATAGTAATGAGATAAAAATAACAATAAAATATATAAAAGAACCGTGATTAATACTAAAAAGGAGGCAAACATGGAAGCATATAATAATATTTTGGTACCCACAGATTTTTTTGAAGGGTTCGATAAAGCATTAAAACATGCCAAATCCATAGCCAAGTTGATGAATTCCACAATTTATGTCGTTCACGTTATTGAACCATCATTATATCCAACTGACTTTGGTTTTTCGCAAATCAGTTTGATGGATATTGAAAATGAAATTCTCCAAAATAGTAAAATTCAATTGGAAGCAATTGTTGATGATTTGAAAAAGGAAGGCATAAATGCCGAATGTGAAGTGCTTTTTGGAAGGGCTTCGGATAGAATAATCGATTTTGCCGAAGAAAAGAAAGTGGATCTGATTTGTATTAGTACACATGGTAGAAGCAGTCTTGATAAGATGATTTTTGGTTCGACTACCGAAAAAGTATTGCGCAGGGCAAAGTGTCCGATTTTAAGTATAAGAGTATAGTATGATTAAAAATTTGCTTTTCGATTTTGGTAATGTATTGTTTAAAATCAATCATGAACTTAGTATTATTGAATTCAAAAAAATTTCTAATAAAAAGATTGACATGAGCAAGATGAATATCTTGATTGATGAATATGAATGCGGTTTATATTCATCAGAAATATTTATTGGCAATCTAAGGAGAGAATTAAATATAGTAACTGATGATTCTGCAATTATAAATGCATGGAATGCATTGCTGATAGAACCATTTGAATATTCTTTTGAAGTAATCAATGAACTGAAGAATGAATATAATATTTCATTATTAAGCAATACCAACGAAATTCATTTTGATCATTTTTATAAAAGTTCATTCAAATTTTTGGATTTGATGAATCATTTGTTTCTTTCGCATAAGATAGGTGCTCGAAAACCTAAAAATGAAATATATCAATATGTGATAGATAATTCAGATTATAATCCTCAGGAAACATTATTTATTGATGATCTTGAAGAAAATCTAATTGCTGCAGAAAAATTAGGATTTCAAACCTTTCACATAAATTCTGAAACAGATATAAGACAAATAAAAGTATATCTTAAGAATTTATAGCCTGATTATCATCGAAATACATTGCAAAATTCCAAAAATAAGCAGCAATTTGCCAGTTGCTGCCAATGCCTTGTTTAGTTCTAATCCTACAAGAGTTTTTACATTTTTAATAAGTCTGATCGAAAGGACAATTGTTAGCAATGGTAATAACAGTATATAGTTATTATATAGAATTGATAAAATAACAATTGCCGCATAAGCAGAAGCAATTTCGAATTCGAAAAGCCTAATAGCATTTGATTTACCAATTTTGACAGCAAGAGTTTTCTTATTAGCAAGCTTATCAGTTTCAATATCTCTAATATTATTCACTCCAAGAATATTTGAAGAAAGCATTCCGGCTGGTATAGCAGCAAGAATAATGAATAAGTTTAGGTTTTGAGTTTGCACATAATAAGAACCGCAAACAGCGACTAATCCAAAGAAAACAAAAACAAAAATTTCGCCTAATCCATTATAAGCCAGCGGATAAGGCCCGCCAGTATAAGCAAAAGCAAAGAAAAGCGAAAGAATACCGACAAAAAGAATTTCAATTCCTGCATAATCAACAAGATAAAGGCCTGTAAAGAAAGTAATTAAAATCAGAATAATAGAAACAATCGACATCATTTTAGCACTAATCACACCAGAGGCCACCTGACGTTTTGGACCAAGCCTATCTTTAGTATCAGCACCTTTTTTGAAATCGTAAACTTCATTAAGATAATTGGTGATAATTTGAATCATCAATGCACAAAACATAGTAATGAGCATAACAATCGGATTAAATTTGTTTTCGGCAAAAGCAGCGGCATTACCAATTAGCACAGGAATAATACTAGCCGGAAGCGTTTTTGGGCGAGTAGCTTCAATCCAAGGTTTCAAATTCAAAATCAAATCTCCAATAAAAAATAATTACAAAAATGAATAGTAAAGATATTAAAACCAAGTTATTTTTCAATGAAAAAATTTTATTTGAAATGAAAATTTCAATAAAATTTGAAAACATTTTTTTGTAAATTAGTTGCTTATTGGGTTAATATAATTAAAATGAATAGTAAAAAGGATATTTAAGTATGGCAGAAAATGCTGCACTAGGAGCGAAAGTCAAGCATCCACCAGGATTGTACTTGATTTCGTTTACATCAATTTGGGAGAGATTTTCTTACTATGGAATGCGTGCATTCCTAATTTTGTACATGGTAAATACATTAACATCCGACAAAGGATTCTTAGGCGGATTGGGAATGGAAAAAGGTACAGCAGGCATGATCTACGGATTTTTTACAGGTGCTTGCTATCTTTTGCCTTTATTAGGTGGGTTTATAGCCGATCAATTTATTGGAAAAAGAAGATCTGTGCTTATTGGTGGTGTTCTAATTGCTGCAGGGCATTTTACATTAGCTATTAATGCCGGATTGGTGCAAGGTCTCAATACTCTTCCATTTTTCGCACTTGGTTTGGTTTTATTAGCAATTGGTAATGGATTTTTCAAACCAACAGCATCATCAATGATTGGTGATTTATATGAACAAGGAGATACTCGTAGAGATAGTGCATATACTATTTATTATTTGCTTTTCAATGGCGGTGCGTTTTTAGCTCCAATTGTATGCGGTTTCTTTGGCGAAACTTATGGCTATCAATATGGATTTTTAATTGCTGCTATTGGTATGGTGCTTGGGCTTATTGTCTATGTTATTGGTCAAAATAAATACTTAGGTAATATTGGATTAGCTCCTACTCAGAAAGATAGTGAAACAAATAAAAAAGAAAATGCTCCGCTCACAAAGCAAGAAAAAGACAGATTGACAGTGATTTTTGTACTTTTATTCTTTGTTACATTTTTCTGGGCTGGTTTCGAACAAGCAGGCTCTACTTTCACTCTCTATACTGCTAATTATATTGATAGAGTATTCTTGGGTTGGGAAATTCCAACAACATTTTTCCAAGCAGTAAATCCTATATTTATAGTTTTGTTGGGTCCGGTCTTTTCATGGTTATGGATTGCTTTAGCCAAAAAAGGTAAGAATCCATCGACTCCAATTAAAATGGGACTTGGCATGATTGCACTTGGTCTTGGCTTCGTGTTTATGATGGGTGCAGTGCTTCAACGTGGTGGTGATATTCAAGATCCAACAGTTAAAGCTAGTCTGATTTGGTTGTTACTTACTTACTTTATGCACACAATAGGTGAATTGTTAGTATCACCAATTGGTTTATCAATGGTTACAAAATTAGCACCCGTAAGATTAGCATCTTTACTAATGGGTGCATGGTTCCTCTCTAGTTTTGCTGCAAATTTATTAGCAGGTTTATCTGTCGAATTTGTAGAAAAATTAGGTGCATTTACTATATTTGGTGGAATCGCAGTATTTGTTGCAGCACTTGGAGTAATTGTATTATTCCTATCTAAATGGCTGCTCAAAAACATGCACGGCGCGGATTAATCCTCGCATTATTCGAAGTCTGTTTTGTACGGACATGATAAATGATAATTGAAAATATATTTTTTACCATTTACCATAATTATTGGAGGATTAATGTTTAAAGGACACCCGAAGGGGCTTTTGGTTGCTTCGATTGCTAATATGGGCGAGCGATTCGGCTTCTATACAATGATGGCGATTTTAGTGCTCTTTCTTCAGACCAGATACGGTTTGAGCGAAGAGAGCGCCGGTGATATTTACAGCTGGTTTTACTTTGGAATCTATGCACTTGCCCTAATTGGTGGTATGGTTGCAGACTTTACTAAAAAGTATAAACTAGTGATATTGACTGGTATCGTCTTTATGCTTGCAGGCTATATTCTATTGTTTATGCCCGGGATGCCACTTACATTTACTGTTATTGCTTTGTTTACTATTGCTTTTGGTAACGGTCTTTTTAAAGGCAACTTACAGGCAGTTGTAGGTCAATTATATGATGATCCTAAGTATTCTAAGCTTAGAGATTCTGCATTTATGCTTTTTTATATGGGTATAAACGTAGGTGCTTTCTTTGCACCTTTTGCAGCTACTGGCATTAGAAATTGGTGGCTTTCTATTAACGGATATCTACATGATGGTAGTCTTCCTGCTTTGTGTCATCAAGTTATTAATGGATCTTTAACTAAGCTCGATGGTTTTATTGCTTTAGCTAATAAAGCTAGTTTGAACGGAGCTGTTGTTAATGAAGCAAATGCTAAAGCTTTTGCAAGCAATTATTTGGATATTTTCTCACAAGGTTATAACTACGCATTTGGTATTGCTGCAATATCTATGGTTGTATCTTTGCTAGTATATTTGGTGTTTTATAAAAACTTACCAAATAAAGAAAAACCTGCAAAAGCTGATAAAAATGCTGAAGCAAAGAAAAATCCTGAAAATGCTAAATATACAATTGGTGCAGTAGTTTCTTTAGGTTTATTAGCCGGTACTGCTTTAGTTTTCAAATATGCTTTAGATAATTTTAATTTAGGTTTAGCTGTTGGCTTGTTCATCAGCTTTGCATCTTGGATATTTATGATATCCAACAAAGAAGAACGTCCAAGAGTTATTGCACTTCTTTTAGTGTTTGCTGTTGTTATTTTCTTCTGGATGTCTTTCCACCAAAATGGTCTTACACTTACTTTCTTTGCAAGAGATTATATAGTTAAGACTGTTGATAGTGTTACATATTTATTCTTTACTTTGCCGTCTATATTGTCAGTGATAGCTGCAGTTGCAGGTATTGTTATGTTGGCAAATAAAAATATTAAAGGTAAATTAAAACTTGTAGCTTCAGTCTTGGCAGTAGCCGGATTGGGCTTGTGTGCATATTTTGTATCTACAAATTCTGCTTCAAATTCAATTTCACCTGAAGTATTTCAATCATTCAACCCATTATTCATCGTTGCTCTTACTCCGATAGTTATGGGTATCTTTGCAATGCTTGCAAAGAAAAATATGGAACCAACTACTCCTAAGAAGATTGGATATGGTATGATTATAGCTTCAATCGGATTTATTATTGTTCTTATCGCATCAATGAACTTAGTATCTCCAGCTGAAGTTAAAGCACAAGGCTTGACTGATTATCTAAGAGTAACACCTTATTGGTTGATCAGTTCTTATCTTATTTTGACTATTGCTGAATTATTCTTAAGTCCAATGGGTTTGTCTTTCGTTTCTAAAGTAGCTCCTCCAAGATTCCAAGGGCTTATGCAGTCCGGTTGGTTGCTTGCTACTGCTGTTGGCAATAAATTATTGGTTGTTGGCAGTATAGGATGGGGAAAACTTGAATTATGGCAATTATGGGCAGTATTTATTGGTTGCTGTTTAGTATCCGCTGCTTTTGTTTTTGCTATTATGAAAAGACTCGAAAAAGCTACAAACAGCTAATTAATTTTGCTCTCTTTGTAGAAAAAAAATTGGGGCTCAGACTGATCTGAGCCCCATTAATTTTAATATTGAATTATAATAAGATTAGTTTTTAATTCTTACTTTAAACTTCAATGATTTTTCGGAACCGGCTGAAACCGGAACAATTGCTTTTAGCTTGCCGGCTGCTTCTTTTTTGATATCCATATTAGATTCTAAAATTTCTACTGTTCCCCACAAGTTTTGTTCAAATTCAATTTCTACATTATCTTTTTCTTTTCTATTTTTGAATGTATATTCTAATTCATATTCATACATACGGTCTGATAGTTGAATTTGATTGATAAGCACAGCATTGACTTTCAAATCGAAAGCATTGCCGGTATTAATCTTAATCTTTTCGTCTTTGGGAGTATGATCTATATTAGTTTCGCCAATCAACATAACAGAATTTCCATCTTTTTTGTTCATTCTTAGAGTACCTTTAGGGAAAGGCATTCCAAGATTATTATCTTTAGAATTCAGAAATTCATAAAAAATTGCAACATCTTGATTTTCTAAATTAGAAAGGTTCCAAGTGGTAAATTTATATTTCTTATCAAATTTAATTTTTGAAGATTCAAAGAGAGAAAGCTGCTTAGATTCGCGATTTTTTATATTCACTTTGCGAGGATAGTCGTAGAGGTGCATATCAGCAAATTCTTTTTCAGATACTACGCTCAAAGCATCATTCGCCAAATCAAAGTTTGCTCCTGCTATTGATCTTAATTCCTTAGCCATGTAATTGCGAGCAATTTTAATATCACCAGCCATCAACTTAAGATTGGCATTTTCAAAATTGACGCCGGAATTATTATCTAAGCTAATCCAAGCATTAATATCTAAATACTTATCATCTTCTGAAACAACAGCAACATATTCTGCATGCCAATCAATCCCATTTGTTTGATAGCTTATGCCAATATCTTGTTTGCCTGATTTTTTAGTGTTTAAAAGCCATTCTAAAGTAGGGCGGGTAATAAGCCCACTAGGAAGATTAGGAACAGAAATCCTATAATCATTATAATCAGGTATCATAATCAAGCCACCGTCTTTTCTTCGAAGCACAAGGCTTGGATCGGCAACCGAGAGGAGAGTGCCTTCGATAAGTTGGTCTTTAGTAACCAATGCAATATCTTTATCAATATACTTATTAAGTACAATACCCATAGAAACAAGATCATATTTATAGTTTTGTTCGATCAGGCTACCATCGAAATCGATATGGACAGTAGTAGGAATAATTTCTGAAGGAACGTTTGAAACTTGAATAGTGGATTGACCTTTTTGAAGATCGAATTCGCGAACTTCTTTGACAACACCGAGATTGTTGTTGTAAATAGTAAGATTGATAGATTTTATGTTCGATTCTTGAGCATAAATAGAAGAGGCTGCAAGAAATACAAACAACAGCATAAGATTTTTCATTTTGTTCTCCAAATAAACAATAACATTCTATAAATGTATAGACTGAATTTAGCATAAAAAGGTTACACAAGAATTTTATTGTTGGTTACAATTAACCAGATGAACAAAATTAAGCATAAAAAATATAGAACAAAGTAAAAATAAAGAGAATGAAATCAAAAAAAATTAGTTAGCGAAAAAAAGATTAATTAGCAAAAAAGAGATAGGTGAATGGTTAAAAATCGCCATTTGAATAAACTTAACCAAAAACAAACAGAAGAAAAGCGAGATAAAAAGAACAGAGAAGAGGAAAGAGGAAACGATGTAAACCCGCAACAGTACAAGTGAAAATGAAAGGAAGTGAGTGCGAAAAAAAAAAGAAAAAAACAAATTGGCTCAGAAATTTCAAGAGAAAAGATAATTAATTGGCACAAAAAAAAGCCAAGGAAAAAATATCGGTAAAGCAAGCAGGCAATATGCTTAGCAGATTAGCTGGCATATTAGTTGTAAAAAATGAAGAATAAAAAAAGTTCTTTTAAAAACGAAAAACAATTTTTGTAGAATAAAGAAAGAGGACAAGCGGTCAAATCTTGCCCCCAAGAAATGATAGCTTGACACATGGAGGTGTAGAATGCCTTTTGCCATTGGAGGAAACGCACGGATCAGGACGAATATTTCTGCCGAGAATGCGTATAATTCGCTGGAAATCTCGAACAGGGATATATCGCTGAGGCAGCTACGGCTATCTACCGGCAAGCGAATAAACAATGCCGGTGATGACGTATCAGGCTACATCACGTCGCGTGCTCTGCAAGCTCGAAACGGGTCGTTGAAAGCGGCACTTTCGGCGGTAGGCGATGCCCAGAACGTGGTCAATATCCTCATGGATTCATTAGATAATATATATAATCTTATGAATTTGATTAAGGAAGGGACTGCTACAGCGGCATCGGGTGCTATGGGCACGGATGAAAAGGTAGCTCTTGCTAAAGCGGCATTTCGCATGGCACAGCAGATTCAGACTGTGGTGCAATCAACTGTATTCGGTGGACGCCAGTTGCTCGATGGTACTTACTCGGCTGAGTATATCATAGCAACCAATGCGCGTCATGATTTGCTAACCTTAGGTATTGATATGACGTTTGGAAATATTGATTTCAATGTTCCGAGTCGCAATCTCAATCTTAATGCATTAACAACAACTAGCTTTGCTGGTATTACAGGGCTGGATTTGAACGATCTCGACGCTGTATCTGCTAATAGCTTAGGTATATTCGAAGATTCTCAACTTCAATATACTCTCGCTAGTATGTCTGATGCTATTAATAACGTAAATAAAGCGGCTTCGTACCTTGGTGGAATAGTGAACCGACTCACTTCGCAAGAAGATTTGCTTAAGGGCCAAATTACTAACTATAATGCAGCTATTTCCAGGATTGAAGATACTGATGTGGCTAAAGAACAATTGTCATTGATCAAGTCTCAGTTCTTGCAACAAGCTTCGTTGTCTTCATTGGCTCAAGCAAATGCTAATCCGCAGTCGTTCTTGCAGCTCATTCAAGGTTAATTAGGATTTTGATAATTTAAAATAGAGGTAAGTATGCCATTTGCAGTTGGCGGTAATGCCAGAATCAGAACAAATACACCGGCTGAAAACGCTTATAACGCGTTGGAAACATCTAACAAAGATATTTCTTTGAGACAATTAAGATTATCGACCGGTAAAAGAATAAATAATGCCGGAGATGATGTTGCCGGTTATATCACTTCTCGTTCACTTCAAGCACGCAATGGTGCTTTGAAATCTGCTTTGTTCACTGTCGGTGATGCTCAAAATGTTTGTAATATCATTATGGACTCGCTCGATAATTTGAACGAATTGATGCAAAAAATTAAAGATGCTACTGCTCAAGCTGCTTCAGGTGCATTAGGCACAGACGAAAAAGTTGCTCTTGCTAAAGCTGCTTTTAGATTGACTCAACAGGTTCAGACCGTGGTCGATTCTTCTGTTTTTGCCGGTGCTCAGCTTCTTGACGGTAATTTCACAGCTAATTTTATTATCGGTTATAATGCAGCAAATTCTTTGTTGACTCTTACTATCGATATGAAAACTTCTAACGCTGATTTCAATGTTGAATCTAATAATTTCAACGTAAATTCATTAAATACTAATTACTTCGGTGGTGTTACAAATCTAGATCTTAGCAAGCTCGACGAAGTCACTGCTACAAATCTTGGTATTTTCTCGACCGATAGAATTGGTACAACCCTGACATCTCTTGCTACTGCTATTAATAATGCAAACAAAGTAGCATCATATTTGGGTGGTATTTCTAATCGTTTGTCTTCGCAGGAAGAGCTCATTAAAAGCCAAATTGTAAATTATAATGCTGCTATTTCCAGACTTGAAGACGCTGATGTTGCTAAAGAGCAACTTGGTTTGATCAAATCACAATTCTTGCAACAAGCTTCTTTGGCTTCGTTGACTCAGTCAAACCAAAACCCAAGTGCTTTCTTGAGATTGATTCAGGGCTAATGGATTTTCATTAGCCTTCTGACTCTCTCTCTGGAGCAAGGATACTCTATCTCACGAGTAATCCTTGCAGAGATTGGTTTGAATCAATTTTGGGCTAATGTGCTTCGAGCCAGTTAGCCCCGATGCCGGATTCTACAATCACCGGCACATCTCCGAGTTTTAATGCTTCAGACATTTCTCGGACTACTAATTCGGGCAGTATTTCGAGCTCGCTATTGTGTATTTCGAATATCAATTCGTCGTGCACTTGTAGCAGCATCTTCGATTTTAGTCCTTGGGTTTTTAGTGCTTTGTGCACTCTTATCATCGCAAGCTTCATCATATCAGAAGCAGTGCCTTGTATAGGCATATTTATAGCAGCACGCTCTGCAGCGCTCCGCAGTGTGTGGTTTTTGCTGTTTATATCGATGAAATATCTTCTTCGTCCACATAACGTTTCGGCGTATCCTTTTTCTGATGTAGATTTGATTGTATCATCCATATATTGCTTTATTCCGGGATACTTTGCAAAATAATTTTTGATTATTTCTGACGCTTCTGTTCGTGATATTCCTAATCTTTGAGACAATCCAAAACTACCTAATCCATACATAATTCCAAAGTTTACTGTCTTTGCTACTCTGCGCATATCCGAATTAACTTCTTCGATAGGAATTCCATATAAATTGGCTGCTGTGGCTGTATGTATATCCAATCCATTTTGAAAAGCTTTAATTAAGTATTCATCTTTGCTCATATATGCCATTATTCGCAATTCTACTTGAGAATAATCAGCAGATAGTATTTTATAATTATCATTTTCAGCAACAAATGCTTTGCGTATTTCTTTGCCCAAGTCTGTTCGTATAGGAATATTTTGCAGATTGGGATCTGTTGACGAAAGACGCCCAGTGCTTGCTACTGTTTGGTTGTAGGTTGTGTGTATTCTATTGGTTTTTGGATTAATTAATTTTGGTAATGCATCCACATAAGTAGATTTTAGCTTCATTAATTGTCTGTAATTAAGTATGTATTCTGCAATTGGATAGTCTGCAGATAGTTCGCTCAATACTGATACGTCAGTGCTAAATCCTGTTTTTGTCTTTTTATTTGTTGGGAGCATCAATTTTTCGAAAAGCACATGAGCCATTTGCTTCGGAGAATCGATATTGAATTCTGTTCCGGCTTCTTTGTAAATTTTTTCAGTGAGTTCGGCAGCTTCTTTAGTAATTTGAATAGAAAACTCAGAAAGAGCCTTTGAGTCTATACATACTCCAATTGATTCCATATCTGTCAATACCTCGACCAAGGGAAATTCAACTTCTTCAGCCAAGTATTTCAAATTAGAATTTTGAATTTCAGAATTCAATTTATTATA
>CAZBNQ010000035.1:0-14079 GCA_964493035.1 uncultured Hyphomicrobiales bacterium
CATCAAACATTTTGCTCACCTAACCTAATCAGTAACAATTCCTGCAATTGCTCTATAGTTGCCTCCCCAGAAGCAACCAAGCTTTCTAATTCACTTTTTCTCAAAGCTTTTTTAGCTAACTCCTGTTGTTCATAGTATGCGATTACATTCGGATCATTAATCGGCAACCATACTTCATTCTCTTTGAGCTCTATATCAGCATGCTTGCTAATGTCTGATGCTACTATTGAATCATCAACAGTCAGACTTACTGTGTCAAACCGAACGTACATTGTGGCTGTTATTGAAGTTACCATGTCACAGCCTCCATAAACATAGAACCATCCATCCGAAACATTAACGCATAAGCATTGTTAAGCCGTTGGCGGTTGTACATTATAAAAAACGAGATTCCGCTTTGAGGCAGTATGTGGTTAGCATAGTGGTGCATCGAGTGTTTCATGTATTTTAAAGAATTAAGTGAGGACACATTGTTGAATTTAGCGATAGCATAGCTCAAAACAGCACTTGAAGTGAGCGTCTGTGCAGGGCTTAATACTGGATTAGCAACATAGAGATTACTGGGAGTAGCAGCAACACTACAGCATGATATACCTGCCGAAGAAACGCTAGAATACGAGTTTGTCGAGTCGTTAAACAGGAGGCAATTTGCACTATTTAGTGAGACAACTATGTTGTTATCCGCCATCATAGTTGCCTGGAATCCGCCAGTCGAGGCAGATGTGTACACCGTCCATGATCCTGAAGCTTTTTTCGCCACTGCCAACATCGACGTTGATGCAGCAGCATTGTTCAAAAACACGATTCTTGGTTCACCATCCGAACCGTAGAATAAATGCAAGCATGCGGCGGCAGCAGCTGCTCTTATTGGTACATCTCCAATCCATTCTTTGGCACCTAGTATCCCATTAACGCCAGGCGAGCGCTCAACATAGAATAGCTGGTCATTCGAACCGCCATTCTTGCCAAAGCCCACTAGCCCCACAGTTCCATCGGACTTGACAGCCATCGACATCAAGTTAGCAAAGTTACTGCTTGAACTGCTTAGCGTTAGATTCAGAACTGAAACTGTCTGAGTAGCTGCTTCCCAGAAGTAAAATGTTCTATAATCAGGCGAAGAAGCGACCTGACTTCCAACGACTATTATATTGCCAGTTGCATCAACAACTATCCTTGGCGTTGTTGCTTTGTGGAGTGTCAGTTTAGTATATTCAAACACAGTCTCGAAACTAGTCCAATCCTGCGTCTTTACAATTCGAATTTTATCCGTGTAGACAAAAGGGCTGCTGTTATCGCTTCTATATACGTTCCCTACGATATACCAGTATCCATCAGTATGTAGCCATACATTGTCAAGCATCGCATGATTATTGAATTCGAAGCGCATGTCTTTCGGCAGCTCTTGAAACAGTAGCATTTTATTTTCATTTGCATCGCTGGAAAATAAATTTTTGCCAACAATATTCAATTGGCTGCGCTCTGGCAATGCCGTGCCGTTGTTTTCAATAGTTAATCCGCCTCCGGATGAACCAATTGGAGCATATCTACTGTCAGCCCAGACTCTTATTTTATTGGCAATATCTTCTAAAAATCCCATAGTTCACCTACGCATTAAGTGCATTTTCGAAAGCAGTCCATTCAGCAGCTAAAACAGCTATATCATTTACCGGATATGTTCCGTCAGTATTCAATTTTGACAATTTCGGGTCTGATGAAGTAACAAATTTATTCGATCCACTTGGAGCACCATTAGTACCAGCCAAAGCATTGTAAATAGCAAGCGTAATATGATAGTATTCGCCAGTTGAACCACCCTGCAAATTACTCTGTAGGTTATGGTCGTTTGTAGGAGATGCAAGTCTTATCCAACGTCCTACACCTGTAGTTGGCTGAACAACACCTGCGTCATCGGCTGTTGCGGATGACTCTCTGTCTAATCTATACAAACCCAACGATTCAACATTTATCAAGGATTTATCAGGATAATTTGAAGCATTTGTTGTATTTATAGACTTCAATGCAGTTAGATCAGCTACAGGCGCAATAATAGCACCTCCAATACCTGTCGAAAGTGCGTCAATTGCAGCCTTAACGGCGTCTGCTCTCGGGATTTTGTCACTACCTCCAACCAACACCGTTTCTACACCATACCCATCACCAAGAGTATCACCAGTAGTGCCTACCCATGCAGCTAAATTACCGTTGATACTTGAAGGACGCTTCTTCATCTGAGCATCATTAGTAACATTCCCAAGCCCAATATCGGATTTAGTAGCTCCATGTGGATTACCTACACTGGATATGTGTGATTGAATATTCGCGTTTTTGGGCTCATATACCGTGTTGTGATCATGTGATGACAATGCAAATCTGCCATTTGCCCAAGTCTTTATTTTGCCTGCTAAATCTGTTAGAAAACTCATCATTACTCCTTAAGAATATAAAATCAAATCAAATTGCGCCCATTGTTCGGGAGCTGCATTAATATCATCCACATTATGATTATGTTCAACTAATCCAGATATCGTTAAATGCACTACCTCACGAACTTCAACTACTCTTGTAGATTCGTTTTCTGTAACAACTTCAATATTGTTATCAATTTTATCAATTTTCGAGGTCTGGATTACTTGATCAATCATGTTGTGTGTGTCCTTGTATTTCTTATTGAAAAAGTACCTTCAATGCAAGGTGATGTCATATCAGATATCATCAAAATATCATAAGAATAATTGCCAGCAGGACAATTGATTGTTGTTTCTTTAGGTATTTTAACAATTAAACTAGTACCTGAAGTAATAAATGTCAGATCGGCTATTAACTCACCTGTTGCATCTCTAACCTGACCAATAAATTCATTAGCCGATATGTCCGTTGGGAATCGGAATTCTGTCATAAAGTCCGTTCCCTTGTATGCTATTAAATCACATTTACCAAACAGTGTCATTGTAATTACTTCCTATAAATATAAATTACTGTATCAAGCCTTTGAACCTCGTATCTTCTGAAATTTGGAGTTTCCAAACGCCAAATAGTATAGCCATTTTTATTAAATATCTTTTCTTTCTCGAATGAAATTGAATCAGAAGATATTTCTTTCCAATAAACCGGGTTAGATTTTATTACAATACTATCAACTGGGATTAAATTCTTTGCTTTATCTTGCTTCCAAGTTATTTCGATATTGTCTTTTAAAAGCCCGTAGCCTGCATTTAATAGTTGACATGATGAAATTATTGGCAATAGCAATAAAATCAATATGAGCATCTTTTTTGATTGCTTTTTCTTGTCTAATTCATCATGTAACTTTTGTTTGAATTCTTCTTGCTTGTCTTCTGCTATTTTTTCAGGAATTGAAGTATCAATCCCAGTACGAATTCTGATCCAACGAAACCCTATAATCAATAATCCCATCAGCACTATTGCAAGTGCATATTGGAATATTGGGTCTCCGAGTATGTTTAATATATAATCCATTTTTTTTCCTATTTAATTATGAATAATTATTTTGTGTATCTTTTATTTAGTTGGTGTCCTGATCCTTACCTCGCCAAATTGTTCAAGCCATCTACTAAATTCATTGTCTGGTAGTGTGTAATTATAATATCCCTGAACCTCTGTAATGTGTGTTGTCCCGTCAGCAATCATACTTGAAAGAGTAACCTTTCTTATACTAACTTTATCGCTGACATTTCCGCCTATCACGTATCCGCTTTTTTGCTGTGCGTCCCATGTTAAAAACACGTCTACGTGATGTCCGCCTCTGCGGGTCTTTACCCTGTAATCCCCAATTTTGGGTGTATATCTATGATATATTATATCATTAATTGTCCATGTATTTTTTATTGCAAAATCCCTGGCTCTTCCGGATTTGATCCTTGGATATACTACTTTACCAAGGTCAGCCCATGTGCTTTGGGATGTTGCACACCAAGGCACTTCTAAGAGTTTGCAAAATCGGTTGAATTTATCAACCTCAAACCCTCTATTGCTCCCTTTGGGGCTTTCCTGCTCGTTCAGGTAGTACAGTGCCATTACCACGTGAAGCGGTATCGAGTTGCTGTCTTGGTTCTTCTTGTATTGTTGCTGCTGCAGGTCGATCGATGTAGGTTTTTGGACCTGTTTCGTTATCTCCACCCATCGGATTGGTGATGTAGGAATAGCCGAGGATAAACCCCACCCCAAAGTAAATAGCGAACTCAAGCCCACCAATAGCATAAGCAACAGCATTTTTGGCTTGCTTTCCAATTGTATCTCCAATGTAAAATACTTTATCATACCAAATTTTGAATAATGCACCGATTGAAGTAGTCAGTATTCCAAATGCGAAAGGCACTAGTGGCAATACCCAATGAATGGATATTACAGCAAATATTACTGCTATTCCAAAGAGCATTATTACTTGAAAATTCCTCTTTTTATTAAATGCAGGATCTGCTTCTGATAAATCGTGCTTTTCCTGAATATAGTAATCGAGTTTTTCCTCTATTCGACCGAGAATATCTTCATCAAGCCGACCTGATTCTATGGCATCTAACAATTTTTGGTATTTTTGAGCTAATTCTTTTTGCTCAGATGTCATTTCAGCCGGAGACATAGAATTGAGTATTTTTTCCATCATTTCTTCAATTCTATCAAGCCTTTCTTGAATAGTTCCCATCTGATTATGCTCCTAAAACTCTAACAAATTCTAATCCGATAGAAAATGCCATTGAATCTTTATCATTTTCTGACAAGTTTTTAAACTCTTGTTTAGCTTTTGTTGCTTGCAAAACAACTTCCTTGGCTAATTGATAGTTTTGAATTTTTTCTTCGTCAGTTTTATTAGATTCTACTTGAATTAAGCTATTTATTAGCTGTACTAATTTTTTAGTTTCTTCCATTTTAACCTTCTTTATGTAAATCAATGTGTTTAATAATCATTTGCTTCACATCTCTAAGTTCTCTTGCTGTATTGGTATCGTTAATGTTTATCTGCACCTCGAGTTTCTCGACTTTAATCTTCAACTCGTAATAGGCTCTTTGCTCATCCAGAGCCGTATTAATGGTTTTTTCGATTGTTTCTTGATTACTCTTTCTATTGTCACGTTTTAGTGTAGATACTGCAATAACGAATCCCAAGACTGTAACTACAAGTAATCCAAAGTTAATCCAGTTGCTTGTATCCATTTATTCTCCTACATAGTTTAGACCTGGAACAACAAATAATACATCAAAACACCATGTACCATTTTCATCTTCACCTTCAGGAGTTTCGGAAATACAATAAGGCTGGAAACCATGAATATATAATTCGTTTGTTAGTTCTTGCCTTACTACATCAATAATATCTTCACCATGTTCAGCTACATAAGTGTTTCGTAAGCAGATCCATACACCAAAGGTTGTAAGATTTGTTTGTTGGGTTCCTATAGGTTCTGAATAGTCTTTGCCAGCATGGTATATATACATTTTCCCATTGATATTAGAAACACTTGCTTTAATTGGTTTTCGCAATACTTGTTCAACGGCAAAATACACGTCGATTTCTGTATTTGACTTTAATTGCTTTTCTACAGCATCTAGTAATTCATTATGAGTAATCATACTTTCATACCCCTAAATGTTCTAAAAGCATTCGAAAAAACTCCTTGTTCACTAGTGTCCTTTACATATATTTGCTTGCTGGTTTCTGTTGTTTTAAAATTTATTGTACCGTCGGCTATTGATTCCAATAGAGTTATTGAATCATCATAATAACTTCTATATTCTTCATCGTTAGTTTCTCTTCTTTTTCTAAGTTCGTAAATTGAGAGGTTTACACATATTGTTTTAGTAGTATTGTTTATTAGGGGGACTAAATATTTCCCCCTAATATATCCATTTATCAAATCGGTATTGTTTTGAATGATGTTATTTATGAGTTCCTCATTAATATCTTTAGAATTAATATCGTCGCTAAGATTAACTAATTCTGCTCTAGTAATGGCTCCGGCTATATCATCAATCGTACAATACATACTATAATACCTTTGCTAATGAAATTGCTTCAGTTGCTTTTACTATTGGTAATGCACAGGATTGCAATTCATATTCGATTTGCTGTTTGTTTTTCGACAGATACTTGTTTGCTAGATATTCGTAGGATGTTTTAACAGCAGTTGCTTCTTCGTCAAATATTGTAATCGGGCCTTTAACATGTTCAAAAATACCTGCTTGGATACCTTGAGTTGAAGTAATTATTACTGTGTCAGGATCTAATATGTTATTTGCTACTATTGTGCCATTAGCAGCTTTAGAAGTATATTGATATCCATAAGAATATATTTCTATATTCGCATCTGGCAATTTTCCTAAAAATGCTGCACCTGTCACACTGTCAATTGCTGCGAATGGTTTCATTCTGCCAACGTCGAAATTCAACGTATCCAATCTATCAATCATTATTTTATTGTTTCGGAATGCTTTAGCAGCATTAACACCCATCAAACAAATATTTGCTTGCAAGCCAGATTTTGACAATACTGCTTGTGCCATCTCAATTAATAATTCGATTGGATTTGCAGTATCAGCCCCCCATTTATCAGCTGCTAAGGATGGACTAAAATTATTCACATCACCAAAATCAACACTAAAATCACCTCTATCAGAAGTATAATTAATCAAACCTGTAAGTGCCTGACCTGCAAAAATTTCTTGCCTGAGAACAGCTCTATTTTTTAAGTACTCTAAGTTACTGAACACAAATTCTTCCCATGCAGAAAGTCTTTCAGAATCATCTCCATCTATAATAATGTTCTGCGGATTCTTATACTCTTGATATTCTTTTACTGAAAAGAACATGGATTCTTGAGTAGTTGGCACTTTCAAACCAAACATATCTTTACTTTGTTTCTCAACAATGTTTGATAAATTATCATCAAATGATAATTCAGCTGCACCGGAGGCTGTTATATGCTTTTCAAATTGCACAACACCAGTAGTAGATGTTTTTGAATTTTTAAAAAATGTATCAAGTAAAAATGTTGGCTGAGTTTTAAGCAATCTTACAGCTCTTGTTAAATCAGCATAGTTTTCATAATTTGGCATTAGTAAGTCTCCTTTTCTATGAATATTGAACCGTTAAAATAAGCTCCTACCGGAATGTCATCAGGAATAACCATATCCTGAATAAAACTACCGCGTGCAATCAATACTGCTTGCTTATCGGTGCCAGTCAAAGCAATATCTTTTGATAACACACCAACTTGAGTTGTAATAGCATTAAACGCGGTTAAATCTGCAACTGCTTCATACTTACCAGTTGTTTCATTTTGCGCAAAAAACTGACCTCTTTTATAATTTGCAGTTACACCTGCTAGTGTGGCAGCAAACCTTACGTTTTCAGGCTCTATTCTCGAAAAAATATCTAATTTGCCAGATACTTCACCTAATGAATCCATTAGCGCCTCCCATTATATTTTTTAATATCATCAGCAACAGATCTTTCGTTTGTGTTGCCATTGCTATAATTGCTTGTAACCAATGCTTTGTTTTTTTGCAAAGGTTCAATAAGCTTTTTAAACTGTGTAATTTTATCAATTGAAACAGTTTTGCCATTTTCTGAATAGCTACTTGTTTCAGATATGCTATTGAAAATAGCTTTGTAAGCATCCTTTTGAGCTGGAATAAGCTGACCTTCACGAACTGCATTATCAAAAACTTCATTGAATTGCATTTCATAAACCTGATTTTGAAGTGCAGAATTTCTTTCCACTGCTTTATCCATAGCTGATTTTATTTCTGCGTATTCTGGAGTTTCAGAAAATGATTTTTGCATTGGACTTTGTGGCATTTGTGGTTGCTGGATAGACATACCACCTTGCATCTGCTGAGGTTGTACAGGCTGTTGTATTGGATATTTCTCCTTTAACTCCATCATCTTCGTCGAAGCTTTTTGAGCAACATCCTCCCCAAAAGTAGCACGTATATACTGCATCAATTCATTTATGAATTGGTCCATAATAGTTCCTTTTTGATTATTAGAAATTGGTTGATTTAATTGACTATATTCTTTATCTGCAAAATCGATAGTAATAATAATAGCTTCTTCATTGCTATTATATTTTATTGGCGCTAATCCTTTTACGGCTGGTGGTACAGCTCCAAGAAAACCAACATGTTTTAAAAGCTTACTTGGATAATGGGAAATGGATATTTTTTTATATAAACCTCTTTTTACCAAATCAATAAATTCAGGTTGGACATCCTTAAATAAAGCTAGAAGTTTATTTCCATTTACTTTTAATTTATCAACCCATCCATAAGCCGGATCATCTGTTTGAGGGTGTCCTATTACAATCGGAGCTTCATGTTGGGTTTGGTTATTATACATATCTGCCATATTAACCAAATCTTGCTCTGTATAAGTTGTTTGAATTCCATTATTAGCAGTATGAGTTCCTGAGGAAAATATTTCTATCCAATTTGTCATAAAAATTACTCCAAATGTTTTTTATGCAATTTGAAGCAAGAATTTTTATCTTTCAAAACTGTCACACATGTTGTTACGATTGTTGTTACGCATATCGTTACGCATGTCATTACGCTTGTTTTTATAGCCTATCATTACAATTGTCGTTACGATTGTTGTTACGACAATATCTAAGCGCATCCCGTAAAGAAATTTTAAGTTTTAATTTTATTCTATGTTTAACTAATAATATCAAAAGAATTATGAATGTTGATAATTTAAATATAGAAAATCTTAAAAATAAATTATTAGAAATAAATTTAATTTTTGAAAATATTGGAATGCTACCTTTAGCTGTCATTAGACCTTCAGATATCCTTCCACAGAAAAAAAATGCGCATTATTTCTCACCAGAAAAATTTAAACAATTAGTAGGCAATATAAAAAAATACGGTAGGCTTTCTTCTATACCAATTGTGTATAAAGACAATGATAAATTTAGGCTTATTGACGGTGCTCACCGTGTTGATGGAGCTAAAGAAGCTAAATTAGAATGGATTTTGGTATTTGTTGATTCTCCTAAATCTGAAGATGAAATCATAAGTAAACAACTTTCTCATAATTCTTTAATAGGACAAGATGATCCCATTATTTTAGCTGAATTATTTAATTCTATTCAAGATATTGAATTTAAAATTGAAACTGGGCTTAGCTCAGAAATTGCACAAATCAGCTACCAATCACTAAACTTTAAAATCGGCGAATCAAAAGAACTTGTTTTAATGTTTATGCCTGATGAATTAGAAAATATTGATAAAGGACTTGAAAATATTATCGAATTTTCATCTGCAAAAACAGCATCTGAAGTTCATGTTACTTCAATTAAATATTATGATAGGTTTTTAGAATTAATGCGAAAAATTAAAAAAATTGAGAATATCAAAAATAATGGTATTGCTGTTTTGCGTTTAATTGAACTTGCAAATGAAAGAATACTCCAAATTAAAGCGGAGACTAAATAATGTTTTTCGGAACTACTCCACAAATTGTTGCACAATTCATAAAAAAGGAAATTGAGCGCATAAAACCTAAAAGGGTTTTCGTTCCATTTGCAGGAAATTTTGTTATTGAACAAATAACCGGTATTGTTGATAAGAATATTGAAGTTCATTCAACCGATGTAATGTTGTATTCCCGTGCTATTGGTCACGCTCTTACTGATACACAAATTGATTGTGAATTAAAACCTCATATATTGGAATTATTCCCATCATTTAAGGGCAAAAATACACCAGTTGAGAAATGTGCACTAGTAATATTCTTTACTGAATACTCAAAAAATATGAATAAAAATCATATTCCATATTACAAGGCTCTCAATTCACATGGTATTAAGCAGGCTGAGAAATATTTCGAGAAAATTGTTAAAAAAATCGAATCATTCAAAAGTAATATTGGTAAAATGACTTTTTACGGGTCTGATGCTTGCGTGGTACTCCCAAAAGTCCAAGAGGGTGATTTAGTATTCTATGATCCACCTGTTATCATTGGTGACTATGAGAAGCAATATAAAGCCCTGCAAGATGTTTTCGATTTTAACGACCCGGATTATACGATAATAACTGAAGAATTAAAGCTTCAGCAGTTACAAGAAATGCACGATAAAGGAGCAATCGTATATTATCGTACGAATAATCCTAATCCTGATGTAAAATCTCCATTCGAATTGATATATTCTTATCAATACAAACACTCTGGTGTATATTGTATTTATTCAAACACAAATACGGTTAAATGGGTTGGTTCATGGTCTCCGATTAAAGAGCAAATCCCTAAATATCAATTAATTGATAAAAACGACGTAATTACGGAAAATTCAGAGGTTGTATTTCTTCCAGTAAGCTCTAAAATTGCTAATCATTACCGTCTGCTTTGGGTAAAAAAAGCTGCAATGACTGATTCCGGACATGCTTTCCTGATTTTTATTGACAGTAAAATGGCTGGCGTTGCTGTAATTGCTGATTCTCTTAAATTTGGCACTGAATGGGCTGTTATTTACTCTGATCCGGCTTGCCCTCATTCTCGATATAAAAGATTATCGAAATTAGTATTGTATTTAATATGCACAAAACAAACATTGAAATTAATCAATGATAAATCTATTTGGGAACATACCGGATTTACGACACGTGTATTTACAAATGAGCCTGTAAGTATGAAATACCGCTCTTTATTCAATCTCACTGAACGTGCTGAGGATTTAGAGGGTAATTATAAATACAAACTCATCTACAAAAGCAAAAAAATCTTTGATTCTTACAAAGATGCTTTAAAAGAATGGTTAAAAAAAGATGGCAAGGTACTAGAATAATGTTAATTCATCCGAACCATATTCAATTATTCGAGTTTTGCAGTTGGAATTTAACCAATCAGCAACTAAATGCCTGTGGCAAAATTCGTTCGGTTTTTCATAACATAAAAGTACAAACGGTTTACTTCCTGCAATCTCTTTTAAATCACTTAATACTTGAAAGGGATTTAACCTTGACAAAATTTCGTGATATACTTGTATGTATTTACTTTCACTCATTGAAAGCATTGTATAAATTGGAGCTAATCTTTTATAAACTGCACAATCTATGTTTTTCGGTTTACTTATTGAAATTGAAACCGGAGTTACTCCGAATAATTTACGATAATTACCGTAGTATGATGTATACATTTTTTACCTCTTGAAATATTTGTAAATATACTAATTTTCAACGATTTAACAAAATTTATTATGGCAAACGTAAAAAAAATAACAGTAAAAAAAGTAATAAATGCTCTTATCAAAAACAATGGGTATATAAGTTTTGCGGCTCGACAATTAGATTGTCACAGAAACACTATTTCAAAAATGATAAGTGAACATCCAGAAATAAGGGAAATTGTTGAAGATAAATTAGAATTTAAATTAGATGTTGCCGAAATACAAATTGAAAATGCTATTAAATCGGGCGACCTTGCTACTGCAAAATGGTATCTTGATCGAAAAGGCAAAAAAAGAGGGTATGGAATTACTACTATTCAGCAAGAATCTGAAGCAACTATATCTAAAATACCTGCATCAAAAGATACACAAAAATTAGGCATTGAATACTTAAGGAATTTACAAAATGAGTCAGATATTAGTTAACATGCCTGTCGGCTTAGCTTATGCAAGTAATTCTAATTTTAGAATTCCTAACCATATCGAATTAATCAATTCTAAATTAATGGATATTGCAACCGGTAAATTAAAACGACTTATTATTTCAATGCCTCCAAGACACGGCAAATCTGAACTAACTACAAAAATGTTTTCAGCTTGGTACATTCTTAATAATCCAAGCAAGAATGTTATTGTAGTGGGACACGGCTCAAGTTTTGCGATTGATAGGTTTGGACGTCCTGTCCGTTCTATTGTTAGAGAATTTGCATCTTCATTTAATACTGAAATAGAGCGAGATAGTAACGCTGCAAATAGATTTAGTATGAAACAAGGTGGCTCTTTTAAAGCAATTGGTAAAGGTGGTGATTTAATTGGGCGTGGGGCTGATTTATTAATAATTGATGACCCAATCAAAGACCCAAGTGAAGCATTTTCTAAACGTCAGCGTGATAAATTATGGGAATGGTTCCAATATACCCCCATGACTAGAATGGAGCCAGGTGGTTCAGCAATTATTATCATGACACGTTGGCACAATGATGACATTGTTGGTAGAATTTTGAACTCAGAAAACGGAGCTGAATGGGAATATTTATCACTCCCTGCTTTATCTGATTCAGGCGAAGCTTTGTGGCCTCAAAGATATTCTATTGAACAATTAGCAAAAATCAAATCTATTGTTGGAACTGGTGTTTGGAACGCTCAATATCAGCAACGTCCTATAACGAATGAGAACGCTATTTTTAAAGTCGATTGGTGGCAAAAATATAATGAAACTCCTCAATTTGATTATATCATTCAAAGCTGGGATATGGCAGTCGAAGAAAAAGAAGTTAATGACTTTTATGTATGCACAACTTGGGGTGTATTGAAAAGAAACGATTATTTGATTGACGTCTATCGTAAGCATATTGATTTTCCTAAGGCATTGCAAGCGGTAAAGGATTTAGCCGAAATTTATAAACCTAACGAAATTTTAATTGAAAAAAAGGCTAATGGCAGTCCTATTATACAAACACTTAAAAGTGAAACACGACTTCCAATTAGACCAATTGAACCACATGGTTCTAAAGAAACTAGAGCTCATGCTGTTACTGCCAGAATCGAAAGTGGAAATGTTTTTATTCCAGAAAAAGCACCTTGGCTAAATACATTTATTCTCGAAACTGCTGAATTTCCACGCTCTGAACACGATGACATTGTGGATTCTCTTACTCAAGCATTAATGAGAACAACATATTACCATTATGATGAATCTTCTACTGTACAAAAACCTACTTCAAAAACAAATAATTCAGTATTTCAAAAAATAAGGACTGTATAATATGAATAACTTTCCTAAAGATATAAAAGAGCTTTTAAGCTCATTAATTGGAAATTATGGATATTTCAATAATTCTTTTAACTCTATTCTAAATAATCCAAACTCCAATCTTGGGGACTTTAGAATATCTCTCGAAACCTTATCGAGAATCGGTAATGATCCCCACGTTTCCTCGTGTGTTCAATCACGTAAAGCAGGTACTTTATCTAAAGAATGGGATTTTTCTAAGGCAACTAGCAATAATCCTGAAAGAGCTGAAGCTGTTAATAATCTAATTGACGATATTTTATCAAATTTAGATTTGAAAAGGATTATTTCTGAAATCTTAGAAGCTCCATACTTAGGCTTTAAACCATTAGAAATTTACTGGGGTTATTCTAATGGATATTTAAAACCACTGGATATTAAAGGACGCCCGGCTTGGTGGTTCCAGTACGATTCAAATGAACTCTTATATTTCAATGAGCAAAATTCATTTAAACCCAAATTAGTACCTAAACATAAAGTTCTTATTGCTCATCATATCGGCAATAATTATTCAACTTATGGAGAAGCTATATTCAAGAAGATTTATAGTAATGTTCAGTTCAAACATGGCGGGGTTGAATTATGGGCTCGAGCACTTGAAAAATACGGTATTCCATATGTCAAAGCTATTATCGACCGTAATATTAAAGAAGATGAAATTGACAGTACTGTAGATATGATATCTAAACAAACTGCAGGGGGTGTTTATGCCATGGACTCAAGAGCAAATCTTGAAATTCAGCCTGTCGATATAGATTCAACAATGTATAATACTTGGATTCATTTTCATAATGCCGAAATTTCAAAGGCTATTCTATCTCAAACACTAACTACTGAACAAGGTGATACAGGATCTTACGCAATGTCGCAAACTCATCTGCAAGTAAGAGACGATGTTATCGAATCCGATTCAAGAATGGTCGAAAAATGCTTTAATACTCTAATTTCCTATATTCTTGAATTAAATTTCCCTCCTGGATCAGTTATGCCTCCAGTATTCTCATTGGTTAAACCTGATGACTGGAAATTACAATTAGCTCAACGGGATCAAATACTTTTAAATCAAATTAACTTCACTGAAAAATACTATGGCAGATATTACAA
>CAZBNQ010000036.1:0-14020 GCA_964493035.1 uncultured Hyphomicrobiales bacterium
CCTCATCGTATTCTTTTGAATCAAATTCAGCTCTCATATTCTCAATTTTTGATTTAAGTAATTTTATAGATTCACTATTTCGCTCAATCTCCGATTCAATACTCTTTATATCTTCTAATAATTTATCCTTCGATGAAGCAGTTTCTATTTGAGAAATGTAAATATCATAATTTTTTTGAAGTTTATTAATTTCATCAGTAATAAAGTTAGATTTGATTTTGAATTCATCAAAATTGATCAAATCTAAGTTCAAACTTTCATTAATTTGAATCAATTCTTCCTTAGACTCAGTTAGATTTGAGATTGTTTTGTTAAAATCAATAATTTCTTTTTCTAATGAGCTCAATTTATTCTGATTTTTAGATAAGTTAGAATTAATTTCTTCATATTGATTTTTTAACAAAGTCAGTTCAGTTTCAATTATTGATCTATTATTAGCAATAATATTTAGTTTATTAATTGCTATATCTCTAAGTAGAGAATAATTATCCATTTCATCATTTGAGATTTCTAAACTTGAGATCAATTCTGCCAACTTTGCATTGATTTTATCACTTTTCAAGTTATTTATTTCTAAATCTTTTTCTGCTAATTCAATATTTTTTAATGAATCATGATAATTTTTAATTCGGATTTCGAATTTAGACTTTTCAGAAATCAATATTTGTTTTTGAGATTCTGAATTTATATAATTCTGCAATTTCTCATTCAATTGTATTAATTCATTATTAAGTAATTCATCCTTTGATTCAAAATAATTAGATTTAGAATCATCATTAATATTTTTACAATTCTCCTGTAGAATAGGACAAATTCCGCTGCTCAATTGCTTTTGTGCTTCAAGATTATCATTAATTCTATCTTTTAGATTCTGAATTTTTAAATTTATATTCTTTTTATGATCAATATCAATATCTAACTTCGATATTTCATCATTTATAACCTTAATTCTTGATTCAAGTTCATCCAAATTATCTAAACTATTTTTGGATTTATCAATGTGCTCTACTTGATTATTGATTGTATTTTGGATTTTAGCAAATTCATCTAAAAAAGCTTTGAAATCATCTACAATATCCGAATAGACAATATAATTCTTTTCGATTAAAGCAATTTGTTCAGATTTAGAATCTATATTTTTTTCAAATTCCAAAATTGAAGTTTTATCAATTGATATTACTGAAATTAAGTCTTGAATTAATTGATTAGAATTATCCAGTTTATTTTTGACAACGTTAATTTCATTATCAATTTCTAATAACTTTTTCTCAGCCAAATTCCTTTGTTTTTCTTTTTTTTCCAGCTCTAATAGCTTTATTTTAAGATTTTTATCATCATCTTTCAATTTGATGTAATTATCGTAACTTGGCTTTAGTTCTTCAATAATTCTACAAGCCTCTGATGCTTTGTCTAAGTCAATGTTTTTAGAAATTAGATTAGTTTGATTCAAATCATTCATTTTGATCAAATGCCCAAGGCTTAATTCTTGATTTTGAATTTGATTCTGTAATTCATTATGTTTTTCGATAATGTTACTCGCATTGATCAAATCATTCTTTAGCTTTTCCAATTGAGCATTTTCGGAATCAAGAATAGAATTGGCATTATCAATTTCGTTTTTAAGTAATTGCACATCTACAATTTTATCAGCAATACCCGAAATCAAATCATCATTATAATTTTTTTGAGAACGAAAATTTCTAAGAGAATCATTTTTAATGTTTTCAGCAATTTTCTTATAAATTTCTGTTTCAAATACTTTATTGAAAAATTCTGCTCTTTTAGAAGATTGAAGAGAAAAAACTTCAGTAATTGAATTTTGCTTAGCAACAATAACACTATCAAATATTTCTTTAGAATTATTTGACTTAATTCCAGTGCAATTTTTTACAAATTCGGCAATAATTTTAGAACCTGTTTTGAAAGGAGTTTTTTCGCCTTCGTTAAATATTTTGTGTGAGGCTGATCTGCCCATTACTTTTTCTACAATATATCTTTTTTCGTCGTTAGCAGTAAAAGTAACTCTGATTTTTGCTTGATTTTTGCCTTTAGAGATCGAATTTGTATCACTTTCGCCCCACAAAGTATAGGCAATAGCATCTAAAATTGAAGACTTACCGGCTCCATTTAGACCTAAAAGCAAATTAATTCCTTGAGTAAATTCTATTTTTGAATTTTTATGTGAGCGAAAATCGATTAATTCAACTTTTTCAATTATCATTTTTAGCTCCATCATTTATTAAAGACTCAAGAAGATTATTGAAAATATCATGCAAATTTTCATTATTTTCTGAATCTTCGCTTATACTTTTCATCTTTAAGAGGCTAAGATGAGTCAATTCCACATTTTTTGAAAAAGAATCCGTTTGTTGGAGAATCTCTTTTTCGACATCATCAATTGATTTGATATTAATATCAGCAGAATTTATATCATTTTTAATGTTATATTTTATTTGATACTTCAAAGGATTTAAAGAATCTATATATTTGCGAATTCTCTCAGGATCTAAATTAATACTATTATCAGATTTTATTTCCAACTGAAGTAATTTATAATTTAAATCATATTTTAGCATTTCCTCTTCAATAATGGCAAATGTATCAGATTGTTCATCTATTTCAATTTTCACTTTCAAAGCATCACGTTTCTTTGAGTCAATAAATTCATATTTCAATGAGTTTGTATCGAAAATAATGAATCCCTTTTTCTGACCGATTTCTCCAAAATCCCAGTATTCGAGCGAACCTGGAATAAAAAATATCGGATTATCCTCAGGATAAGCCATAAATGAATGAAAATGACCGCCACCGATGTATTTTAATTTGTCCTTAAGCAAATCAATTACTTCTTTATTAATAGTTCCAGGAAGAAAATCCGAGCCTGCTATAGCGGTATGAACGAATAATATATTATCTTTAGAATGTGAATCAGAAATATATTTGGCAAATTCTTTCATAAGTTCTTCTGCCAATGCCCCGGGATAGCCTAATCCATATACATTAGTATCTTTTATATTTATAGGAACAAACTCATATTTATCATTTTCAATAAAATAATATGGTCTCTTTAAGTAGCCTTTTGATTGAAGGTAAATAATCCAAGAGTCTGATTCAGAACCGGAAATAATTGGATCATGATTTCCTTCGATTACAACTACAGGAATACGAGCTAATTTTAGTTTTTCGAGAATATTTTCAGTTTTTTCTAAAATTTCCGGCATCAATTCTCTTTTATCAAAAAAATCACCCGAAATAATAAAACAATCGATATTGTTTTGAATGGCATAATCGACAGTAAATTCGAAAGAATCAAAAAAATCGTTAAATCTCATGCGAGAACTATCGCCCTGAGCACCAACCCATCTTTTACCTAAATGTATATCCGAACAATGCAAAAATTTCATAAAGTAATCCAATTTTTTGTTTCAATTTAATAAAGAATACAAATTTGCTAAAGAAAACTTTTCAACAATTGTTATACTTAAAACTTTTGCTTTGTTAAGTAAAAAAGGCTAAGTATCTTTGTTAAAATTTTAAATTATTAATAGATTAGGTGAATATGAATACAGAGAAAAAGTATTTTGGATTTCCCTTCACTTTCTGGCTAGTAATTCTATTCGAATTTGTCGAGAGAGGTTCGTATTATGGAATGATGAGCATATTAACTGTTTATATGACTGAACAGCTTGGATTTTCGAAAGCTGCAGTTGGAACAATCAAAAGTACAATACAGCCACTGCTCTATGTACTTCCAATCTTGACAGGTGCAATAGCAGACAAAATGGGATATAGAAAAACATTGATGGTTGCATTTGGGCTATTAGGCATCGGATATTCATTAACTTCGTTTACAAGCGAATATACTGCTGTATTTTTATCATTAATTATATTAGCATTTGGCGCAGGAACATTTAAACCAATTATTTCAGGTACTATTGCAAAAGTTACTGATGAATCAAATTCAGGTTTTGCTTTTGGCGTTTTTTATTGGACAATAAATTTAGGTGCTTTCCTATTCCCTTTAATTATCGTACCATACCTCAAAAGTATAAATCAATCTTTGGTTATGCTTGTATCAGGTTTATTAACAGCTTCAATGATAATTCCAACATTTTTCATCTATCGAGAGCCTGCAAGGGAAGATCATGTCAAAGAATCTTTCATCAATGTATTGAATTCAATATTAGATAAAATAATAAATATATTATTTGATTGGAGATTTATACTTTTTATTTTCATATATTCATGGTTTTGGGTCCTATATTTTCAGATGTTCGATACAGTACTATGGTATCTGAAAGACTTTGTAGATGCCACTCCTTTGAACAATTTTGTTAGTAATACTTTTGGTTTCAATTGGAAATTTGACGTCGAACACGTAACTGTGATCAATGCTTTTGCAATTATATTACTTCAATTTTTAATTTCGTTTTTAGTAAAGAAAGCCAAAGCCTTACCTACGATGATTATTGGAATTAGTATTGCAACAGTTGGTATGGGAATATTATCTTTAAGTACAAGCATTTGGGTGTTTTTAGCAGGTATTTTTATATTTTCTATAGGAGAAATGACTGCCCATCCAAAATTTATTTCATATCTTGGCCTGATAGCAGCACCCGAGAAAAAAGCTACTTATATGGGATTTGGCTTCTTATATGGATTTTTCGGTTCTTTTATGGCAGGTCATCTTGGTGCATATCTCTACGTTCAGTTAATTGATAAACCAATGATAACATACGTTAGAGAAAAACTAGCTGAAACAGGTCATATATTGAATTCGGATGTGTCAATTAAAGAAGCGATTAGTGCTGCTGAAAAACTTGGAATCTCTAAGGCACAAGTTGCTTCTCACGCCTATCCATCTGAGTTATGGCTAATATTCAGTCTTATCGGTATACTTTGTATTGTCGGACTGCTCACTTATCAATATTTATTTGTAAAGAAAAAACTATAATTAAAATTTTAGTTTTATGGCTCTAGTATTCGATTATATTCTAAAAAATCGAGCATCATAAAATGATTTATGAGGACTATGTTCAAAATATAACTGGACTTAGTCCTTTAATATTTAGAATTAATTCTATCATTGTTGTCATAATCAATATAATTATTTAATACATCATCTAATTCAATAATATAATTGAATTCTTACATTAATTCCATTTAATATTTATCTATATTTATAATCACAATTCAAACAATTATCTTTATGCACACTTAAAATTGAACCACATTTCTCACATTTCCACTTTTTCTCTTCCAATTCAACAAATCGTTTTATTCCATTTTCTTTTATAAAGAGAAGATTTTCGATCATACTCATACCATATTTTGTGCGATATCTTTTATCAAGGTTTTTAAGTCGTTGGCATGGATAATTCATACATTCATAACAGAAACCCGAATTGGTTTTAGCTAAATACTCACAATTGACTATAGAGCAGGTTCTGCATACATTAGGTTTATTTTCATCATCAATTTTAAAGCATCCACCACAAGGTTTTTTCTTGCGAAGATGACCTATGCATAGCCCACAATTCATACCACAAGGAGCGATCATTCCATTATTACTCAGTTCATTCGGCATAATGCTTCTTCCAATACTAGTGATAAAGTGGTTTAATTTGATACTTTTTCCACACTTATAATTAGATTAAGAAAATTTATAATTAAACAAAAGAAAGTTTCTCCTATTATTTATTTTTTCCTGATCCTAAATGCGAATTTAATATTGGAACCTGAATCTTTAAATCATAAAAAAAGATCCGAATTCAATTAATCGGATCTTCCATTTTATATTTATTCATTAATTAAAACAACTTTTGCTACGGCATCACTATCAGTTAATATAGATTTACTGACAATCAGATAAACTCCCGATCCGGCATAAGAACCATCTGATTTTCTACCATCCCAAACCACAGTACGGCTTTGAGTTTGTATAGACTTAACAAGCTGCCCATCGACAGTAACAATTCTTACGTCCGCGCCTTGAGCTAAGCCATCAATCACAAGTTCTTTATCTTTACCAATTTTAAAAGGTTGTGGATAGCATACTATATCGTACGATTCTTTTGGAAGTACAGACAAGCTTTTAGCTGAAAACAAGCCACTAGTTGTACCAAAATATATTGTACCATCATTATTATTCTGTGCTAATGATAAGATTTCATTAGTTGGAAGTGGTGAATTATCTTTGGTTATATTATATATCAATTCACTTCCATCATAATTAATTACCCATACACCAGTATTGGTAGCAATCCATTTATTACCAACGGCATCCACAAGAATATCATTAATTCTCTGACCAGCCAAAAGTTTTACAGAACGAACTATTAGATTGCCATTATATAGCACAGCAGAAGGATTGATAATCACGCTTAGTCCTGAACCAGTTCCAATCCAAACATATCCGGACTTATCTGAAGCAATACAATTTGCAGAATTTTCGAGCAGACCTGAATGAGTAGATGATGAAATCAAACCACATTTATCGTCAGTAGTAGCTTCGGTACCTCTTTCATTGAAATAAAACAATCCAACGCCAACGCCCGGATATGAAGCAATCCACTTAGTTCCACTATTATCTATAGCTAAGCCAAGCAATCTTCTTTCATTACTGATTTTACAATTATTATATGTTTTAAATTCTAATTTTTTATCCATAGAAACCAAGATTGGACCTTCGGATATATTCCCCCAATTGACCATCCAAGCAGTACCATCAGAAGCAAATTCAGTTTCCCCAACCAAATTCCATTCTGCCCCATTTTCACCTTCGAAAGGAGCATTTTTATAATTGTATTTTTTTAAATTCAAATTATCTGAATCTGACTGAAAATTAATAACAGCAACACCATCACCCCAATTGCTAATAAAAGCAGAGCCATCCGGAGCAATTTTTATATTATAATAAAGATTATTAATAATCTCATTATTAGTATTTGAGTTAATATTAAACCATTTACCTTTTCTCAAAGCATAAATCCCTTTGCCAGCTTCAGGTTTGCTTACTTCAGCAGAAACACCCCAGAGAGTACCATCTTCAGAATTTACTCCAATCGAAGAAAATCGATTTGATAGTGGTGAATTGGGTGAATATGCAAGAAAAGTAAGATCATTTTTGACAACAATTATCCCACCATCAAGCATATTTATGATCAGTTCGTCATCGTTAATCTTAGTAAATTTATTGATTGGTTTATCGCTAACAAATTTATTATTATCAGAATAATAGTATGCTCCAAAAGTGCCACCTATTACAATTTGATTATTAAAATTAGTAATTGAAGTTGCACCTTTTCTCACAGTATCTAATTGAGCCGCAATAGTATCATTCAATTTTAATAATCTTTTTTCGCTAAGAATGTAAATATCATTATTAAAAACAGTATAATCTAAAATCTTAGAAATTACTTTATTAGAATCAGTTTTCTTAATAAGATTCCAAGAATCAGGCACTTGAAGAGTTGAATTGGCATCAGCAATTGCAATAGCATCATTTGTCAAAGCAATAATTTTGTTATTATGAAACAACAATCCCCTTACAGATTCATTTTTTCTAAGATCAGCAATTCTTTCGATTGTATATAGGAAAATATTCTTCTTAATGTCAAACACAGTAATGCCAAAACCACCGGCAATAAAAGCCAAATCTCCATTGACAATAATTTGATTAATTTCGGAATTGGCAAACTTTTTGTCACGAATGCTAGTGATATGAGTAATCACAAAATTTTCGTCCAAAATCTCAAGCATTCCATCGTAGCAACCAACTATTACTTTTTTATTTATAGGATCATAATTGATAGCAGTGGCTTCAAGGCTAAGAAGGGCATTAATATTTCTAAGATATTCAGTTTCGTTATTAATTCTATCCCAAACAAAAAGCCCGCCATCGGTAGCAGCCCAAATTCTTGATTTAGAATCAACAGCAGACTGTTTTACGTTCATCAAAGAA
Source organism: uncultured Hyphomicrobiales bacterium (assembly GCA_964493035.1). Taxonomy (GTDB): domain Bacteria; phylum Bacteroidota; class Ignavibacteria; order Kapaibacteriales; family UBA2268; genus JAUQWR01. Next base: position 7,964 of record CAZBNQ010000036.1, read on the forward strand.
GTAAAGCTTTCCCATCCTTCCAATCTAAATTGATTTTGCGCATAAACAAAACCGAAAGCTGAAAGGAAAATTAGCAATCTAAAAAAATTTGATTTAATCATTTAGTTCTAATAATTGTTAATATTAATGATTAAAAATACAAACAAGAAAAATAGCAATAAGTTACATTAAAACGCATCATTACGCAGCAAGCAAGCCATTTCGATTGCAGAGGCAGCCGATTCAAATCCTTTATTGCCGGCTTTAGCACCAGCACGATCAATTGCTTGCTCGAGCGAGTCTGTGGTCAAAACACCTAAAATACAAGGAACTCCGGTATCTAAGGCAATTTTAGCAACCCCTTTGCTTACTTCGTTTGCAACAAAATCGAAATGAGGAGTTGAGCCGCGAATAACAGCTCCGAGAGCAATTACAGCATCGTATTTGCCAGATTCGGCAAATTTCTTGACAACAAGAGGTATTTCGAAAGCACCAGGACAATAAGCAACAGTAATATTATCTTCATCTGCCTGATTGCGTCTCAATCCATCCAATGCTCCATCCAATAATTTTGAGACAATAAATTGGTTCCAACGAGAAACAACTATTGCAAATTTTTTGCCTTTTGCGTCGAATACGCCTTCAATTATTTTAGCCATATTTCCTCAATCTTTTTTAAATCAAACAATCTTCAAATATACAAATAAAGAAACAAATATTAATACTTTATACAAATTAATAATCTAAAATTCGTAAAAAAATATTAAATTACATTCTTGTATTTTTTAAATAATAATTTATGAGGGTAAAAATGAAATTCAAAGTGTTTCTAATCGCACTTTTAATAATTGGCATTGGATCTGAAGCTTATGCTCAAAAAAACAAAAAAGATTCTAATCCAAAACCTACCGCAGCTCCTACTCAGATGGCTAAAGCTTCAGAAGTTAAAATTGCTACTTTCGAAGATTCACTTGCTTATACTATTGGTGTTAATATGGGATTGAATCTTCTAAAAGATTCTCTTATTTTAAATCCTGAATTGATTAAAGCCGGTCTTGAAGATATGCTTTTAGCAAAAACAGCTAGATTGACTAAAGAACAATCTGAAGAAGTATTTAAAACATTAAATAAAAGAATGATGGAGAAACAAGCAGCTATGAACAAATCAACTGGCGACGTAAACAAAGTTAAGGGATATCAATTCCTTGAAGAAAATAAGAAAAAAGAAGGCGTTAAAGTTACTCCTTCCGGTTTGCAATACAAAGTTATCCAAGAAGGTACTGGTATTAAACCACTTGCTACTGACCAAGTAGAAGTTCACTATGAAGGTACACTAATAGATGGTACTAAATTCGATAGCTCCTACGACAGAAACGAAACAATCACTTTCCCATTAAATGGTGTTATTCGTGGCTGGACTGAAGGTCTTCAATTAATGAAAGAAGGCGCTATTTATATGCTCTATATTCCTGCAGAATTAGGTTATGGCGAACGTGGTGCCGGTGGTGTTATTGGTCCTAACGAAACTTTAATCTTCAAAGTTGAACTTAAAAAAGTTATCAAATCAACTGAACAGAAATAATTTTATTATTATTTTTTGCAAAAATGCCCTCTATTTTTAATAAAGGGCATTTTTTTTATATATTAATTCTATATTGAACTGCCAAATTAATACTTGTATTAGACTTATTTATTTTTGGAGAAATATGAGTAAGCGAACTAATTGAAAAATCCCATGATTTATAGTTATATAGGTAATAATTGAGTCCAAAAAGATAATCTGCTCCAATAAATGAGCTATTTGCACTTTCATTGAAAGCCTCAATTTCTGAATAAATCAGTGCAACTCCACCACCGCCAAATATTTCTAAATCATTGAATTTCATTGAAAATACTATATCGATTGGAAAAGAATACATTTTGGCATCAAAATTTGTCTTTCCAAACTCAGTATCTATATTTTCAATGTATTTTGAATCTATTGTCAAATATGACATATCAATTCCTAGTCCAAGCATATATTCAGGTTGCCAGAACACTCGAATTCCTGAGTAATATTTTAAATCATCCAATTGCCTATCCTTCAATTTATTCATCAGAATTGAACAACCATTATACACCCTAATATTGATACTTTCATTTTTTTTAGGTTCTTGTGCATTTAAAATTTGCTCTGAAAAAAACAAAGTACAAGTTAATAAAATGATTTTTAAATATTTAATTTGTGTAGTATTCATAGGTAACCACAGTTGGATAGTTAGTCAAAATCCCATCAAAAAAGCTTTTATCTAAAAATTTTCTAATAAAAATCGGTTCATCCAGAGTCCAGACAAATACATTTTTGTTATCTTCTTGAATAGCTTTAACTCTATCAGTTAAAAAGCCTAAAGACCATCTTGGCGCCCAAATATCAGAGCCAGCAGAATATACCTTTTGTTCTTCTAATTCGCAAATTGAAGGGATAGAATTATGGGAGGAAATTGCCATAAATTCATTAAATATTTCTTCACTTGGAATTCCAATATAAATTTTCAAATCACGACCTTTAAGTTTTGCTTTTTCTAAATACTTACTTTGAATTGAAGCAATTTTAACTAATATTCCTTCGTTTTTTATATCAAGCCAAACAAGCCTATGATTAGTACTATCTATAATAAATTGCAAGGCTTCTTCTAAACTTGGGATTTTTTCACCATTTTTTAAAGTACAAAAGGACCTTAATTGGGCATAAGTATATTCTGGTATTTCACCAATAAAAAAATCTTCACGAACGAGTCTTTTGCTTATATTAATATCATGGAATAGTATAGGAATTCCATCTTTAGTACATTGCACATCTAACTCGACACCATTGGCACCTAATCGTTCAGAATAAGAAATCATATTTAATGAATTTTCTGAGGCAGGATGTCTATCACTATTTCTACCACCACCTCTATGCCCAATCACCATAAATAGTTCTGTTTTTAAAGCTCTATTATAGCTTAATGAAATCTTTTTAGTTTTTGATTCATGCTCGTATTCTGCATTCAAAATTAAACTTTGAGGAATTTTAAGATTCAGCAATTGCGAACTATTTTCTTTTGAAATAGAAATTTTAACAAACCCATTTTCTCCACTTTGCGAAAATCTCCAATATCCGGCTAAAACAATTTGAGAATCTATCAATCTCGGCTCAAGCAGCATAAAAGCGGCATTTTTTCCACAAAAAACTGAAACTTTTGAATTAATTTGCTTTATTACCAATAGTTCTCCAAAAGGAGAATTATTTTCATTCAATTTATAAATTCCTGAAATTTTGTCAATAACTTCTTTATCGATTAAACTGCCCATGGATATTGTTTCATTTATCCTATCTTGTGGAATTTCTGGTGCAACAAGATTTGCTTCGCAAGAAAACAAAAAGGAAATCAATAATATGTAAATAATAATTTTTATCATAGTATATAGGAGAAAATAAATTCCGGATATATTAAGTAATCTGAGATTGTGTTATATGAAAGCCATGATTGATAATAGAATTTTGAATAATTTAGTTTAACTGATAATGCCACAACTGATGTTCCACTAAATGGTTGTTCTACAGTAAATTTTGCAGCATAACCGGCTCTTGGCTCCCAAATTACTCCAAGCAATTGATCCTCTGAATAAGTATACAAATCGCTATGCTGAGTTTCTAATTCTGCACTTAAAAGAAATTTTTTAAAATCATATCCTAAAGTGACAGTTGGATATAAAATCCACCCCATACTCTTTAATCTTATTGCATCCAGCTCAATATGACCAAACCAGACGGCAATTTTCGAACCTAAAGCTAAGCTAAAATCAGAATTAAGCAAATGATATTTTAAATCTAACTGACCGTAGTTACAAATATAATTCGATTGAAATGATAATGCAGAACTAATGTTGTAAGGTGATTTTACTTTCAAAGCAGCACCCAGCATTGGAGAATGAGATACTTCTTCTTCTACCACTACTCTTGGCAGGTCTGCAACACTTAATTCCCAATTTCCTCTAAATTCCCATTTATTGTCAGTTTTTGGGAAAAAATAAGATTTGAAACTCAAAGAATCATTAGCTTCATCAAGACAAAATATTGAAACAACATTTAGAATAACAAAAGAAATAATAATATTTATAAATTTAATCAAACAAACACCAAATGGAATAAAACATCATTCAAAAATAAAAAAAATCAGCTACACACAAAAGCATGTAGCTGATAACTACGGTTTAATACATCAAATATTATTCTTCTTCGGTTTCGACTTTTGCACCAATATTAAGAACAGATTTAACATCAATTTCCAAATCTTCGAATAATTTAGCATCTTCGCTTAAAATTCGGCGCAAACCTTCTCTACCTTGCACTCTTTCAGTTTTATATGTATACCATGAGCCACTTTTGCCAATCACACCATGCTCGGTAGCAACATCAATAAGATCGCCAAGCTTTGATATACCTTCGTTATACATAATATCAAATTCAACTTCTTTGAAAGGAGGAGAAACTTTATTTTTAACAATTTTAACTCTAACACGGTTACCGATAATATCATTACCTTCTTTGATAATTTCTTTTCTTCTGATGTCAATACGAACAGAAGCATAAAATTTCAAAGCATTACCGCCGGTAGTAGTTTCCGGATTGCCATAAATAACACCAATTTTGGAACGCAACTGATTAGTAAAAATCACAGTAGTCTTAGTTTTACCAATAGCAGCATTAAGTTTTCTCATAGCTTGCGACATAAGTCTGGCTTGTGAACCCATTTGAGCATCGCCCATATCACCTTCAATTTCAACTCTTGGAGTAAGAGCTGCAACAGAGTCTATCACAATCACATCGATAGCATTGGAACGAACTAAAGTTTCTACAATTTCCAAAGCTTGTTCGCCAAACTCAGGCTGAGATAGGAGAAGTCCATTGAGATCTACGCCCAAACGTTGTGCATAATTGATATCAAGAGCATGTTCAGTATCGATAAATGCAGCGATACCACCTAATTTTTGAGCTTCTGCAATTACGTGCAAACACACAGTAGTCTTTCCAGAAGATTCAGGACCAAAGATTTCAATTATTCTACCTCTGGGCACTCCACCGATACCAATTGCAGCATCCAAAGACAAGCAACCGGTGGAAACAGCATCAACTTTGACCACTTGACTATCGCTTAATCTCATGATTGAACCTTTGCCATGGGCACGTTCAATTTGATCGATTGCAGATTTTATCGCACGCATTTTATCGTCATTATTGTCCGATTCATTTTTATCGAACATTTTATCCATATTTTTTTCTTTTGCCATAAAATTCTCTTAAGAATAATTACAATTTTGAATTTCAAAATACTATTTTTTTGCCAAAACTAAATCAACAAATTATTAACATTTAATCTTTGACAAAAGAAGTTTGGAACATCATGTTGTTTTGTTCGATACAGACATAATATAGTCCACTATTGAGACCACTTATATCAAATTCAAAATCATTTCCTTGATACTCGAATGATTTCTGCCCTATAGAATTAAAGAAACTGACTTTTTTAAATGAGTTAATATTTCCGTTAAAATTTATTTTAATAATATTGGACGAAGGGTTTGGAACCACAACTGCTCTATCTGGTTTTAGATCGGCACTTACTTTCATCCCAATTTTTGTATTACATTTAGAACTTGCATCCATATTCCATACAATGGATACTCCCATCAAAGGTATTCTCAAATAATTACAATCATTACCAATCACTAAAGTATCCCTATCCATTTTGGATAATTTGGTTTGAGAATAGCAGACAAAGAAATCAATTGTATCCTTGGCTGGAATTATCATAGGAATCTGAGAGTGAGGGAAAGAATAAATTGTATTATTGCATAAAAATGCACTATCAATTTTTGTATCATTATTGGATTGATTAATTATTTTAATTGGCAAACAAATAGATTTACCAACAGCAAGCGAATCGAAATCGAATTGCTTTTCATCAATTGAAGTTGGAATAAATTTTAAGGAAGCGGAATTTCTAAAAATCTTATTTTTTATAGTAATAACATTACCAAAATTATCGAGTGCAT
>CAZBNQ010000037.1:0-13860 GCA_964493035.1 uncultured Hyphomicrobiales bacterium
TAAAGATATTCTAACCTTCCTTCGTAATCCCTCTTATAATAATTATCCAGTATTAGATAATCTTGCAGAGCGTAAGCTTAAATTTTTAAAAAATGTTGTTCCATTAAATATCTATCCAGCAAGGGTAATACAACTAAATTCTGAACCATTTATTAGTCATATTGATTTCAATAAAGAATTAAACACCGCAAGTGTTTACTTTTCTGTTGAAGGTTTGTCAACAATATCTATAGCTGTATTCAATAAGATTGATGGAAAATGGCAGTTTATTAAACATAATTATATGTATCCTGTTAATTAATTAAGTAATAATTTTTTTATTACGTAAAAATTTCGGAAATTTGTAGCTTTTTAATATTGAATAATTGAATTTATTATGCTGACACTTACAAATATTTCGATACATTTTGCTGGGCGTTATCTGTTTGATAATGTTTCAATTGCAGTCGGTGAGAATGATAGAATAGGATTGATCGGTAGAAATGGTACAGGCAAATCTACAATGCTTAAATTGATATATGGTTTGGAAACTCCCGAAAGTGGTAAGATTTCTATGCCTAATGGTTATAAGCTGGGCTATCTGCCTCAGGAAATTAAAACCGACTCGACCAAACCTATATTCGAAGAAGCTGAATCTGCTCTTGATGATATAAAACAACTCGAAGAAGATATTAATAGATATACAAAAGAGCTCGAAGAACGCACTGACTATGATTCAGATGAATATATGAAAATCATTGAGCGTCTGAGCGAAGCTTCAGAAATTTATCACCACCTTGGTGGCCAGTCTGTCGAGGCTGAAATTGAAAAAGTACTTATTGGTCTTGGCTTCGATAGATCTGACTTCACTCGTGGTATGAATGAATTTAGTGGTGGCTGGCAAATGCGAGTTCATCTTGCTAAAATTCTTCTAAGGCAAAATGATTGTATTTTGTTGGACGAACCTACTAACCATCTCGATATTGAATCTATCAGATGGCTCGAAGTCTTTTTGAAAACTTATAAAGGTGCGATCATGGTCGTATCCCATGATAAACGCTTCTTGGATAATATAACCAATAGAACAATTGAATTCTCTTTGGGTAAAATCTATGATATGCCTTATCCTTATACTAAGTTTATTACCGAAAGATCAGTTCAAAAAGAATTGCAATTAGCTGCCTATAATAATCAACAAAAACAAATAGCACAGCAAGAAAGATTTATTGAAAGATTTAAAGCCAAAGCTTCTTTTGCTTCGCGTACCCAATCAAAAGTAAAACAATTAGAAAAAATGGATATTATTGAAGTAGAAGAAGAGGATTTGTCGAAAATGAGATTTTCTTTTGCCGAACCTCCACGCTCTTCAAGATTGATTTTTGAAACTAAGAATTTGAATAAATTCTACGATGAAAAGCAAGTGCTTTTCGATGTCAATTTTGCACTCGAAAGAGGCGAAAAAGTCTGCTTTGTTGGTAAAAATGGTGAAGGTAAATCTACATTATCAAAAATTTTAGCCGGTTTCGAATCCTATGATGGTATTTTAGAAACTGGAACTAACATTAATTTAGGCTACTTTGCCCAACATCAAACAGAATTGCTCGATAATAATGATACTGTGTTTCAGACTATCGATAAAGTTGCTACCGGCGATATGCGCAAACAAATAAGAAATATGCTTGGTGCATTTTTATTTAGCGGTTCTTCTGTTGATAAGAAAGTAGGAGTGCTTTCAGGTGGTGAAAAATCTAGATTGAGTATTTGCCGTATGCTTTTCCAACCGATTAACGTTTTGATACTCGACGAACCTACAAACCATTTCGATATGGTTTCTAAAGATGTTTTGAAAACTGCTCTAATAGATTTTAACGGATCTATGATTCTTGTTTCGCACGATAGAGATTTTCTTCAAGGACTTACCAGCAAAACCTATGAGTTTAAAAAAGGTAAGATTAAAGAATACCTCGGCGATATCAATGAGTTCTTAGATCAACAACAAATTGATTCATTAGATCTTTTAGAAGCGCCTCGCAAATAAATATAGATAGGGCTGTTTTAGTTTTTTTTCTTTACTGATTAAAAATTAAAGAACTAACTAGAACAGTCCTATTAGTTTTCTGCCATTTCCTACTTATAAAATTTGCCATTATATACTTAAAGAATTTTTAAAATTGTCAATTTTTTGATAAATTAATTAGAATTTATTCTCAGACAAATCGTTCTTATACTAAATGAAGTGAAGTTAGGGTTAATGACATTTAGTTTTGTTGATGATATTGAAAAAAGGATTTGGAGGATTATAGTTTAATAATTACACTTTAGGCGTATTATGGGCAATTTCAAGAATATTTTTACAGGCTTTAGATTTCGCCTGTTACTAGTGCTATTTATTAGTCTTATTCCATTGACTGTCTTGATGATTTATCAAATTCAAGAAGATTATTATGAAAAAATTCGCGAAAAGAAAACAAAAGCAGCTTTCACTCAAGAGCTTATTGCTTATAACGTTAAGAGATATTTCGATAATACGAAAACCCTACTTACTACTCTAGCTTATGCAAATGAAATAAGAAATATTGATCCTGCTAAAACAAATATGTATTTAGCCCAAATTATTAAGAATAATCCTAATCTCCACAATATTGGTATTATTAACTCTGATGGCATGGTGATTTGTTCAGCAATGCCTATCAATTCAACTATCAACATTAGTGATAAAGATTGGTTTAAGAAGTTAAAATCTAGAAAAGCTTTTATTATTGGCAGCTATCAAATAGGAAAAATTACAAAAAAACCAGGAATTAATGTTGCTATCCCTTTACCATTCCAAGATACATCTAAGACATTGAATGCAGTATTTGCTTCTATCAATTTAGAAGATATTGCTCGTCATCTTTCAAAAATGGAGTTCAATCAAGATGTGATTGTAAATTTGTTGGATGATAAAGGTATTATTATTGCTCGTAGTGAAGATAATCATAAATATTCCGGTAAGCCATCAGAAGCATTTAAGAATTCTTCTAATAAATTGAATACTTTTAGCGAAGTTCCCAGTATTGATTCTAAAAGGCGAATTTGGCGTTTTATAGAAGTTCCCGAAACAAATCAATCCTTGGTTTTAGGTACCGGATTCTCTTATGATGATATATATGATGAAGCAATTAATCAAATTATTTTTAATTTCTTATTCCTCGTTCTTACTTTTGCATTCTCAATTTTCTTTGGTTTTATTATTGTCAATAAATATTTAAGCAGCCCATTAAAGAAAATTAGCTCTACTTCTAAAGAATTTGCCTTAGGAAATAGAAATCTAAGATTTCAAGATGATACTAATATTAGAGAAATAATAGAATTGGCAGATTCTTTCAATAAAATGGCTGATGCTTTAGACAAATACAGCTCTAATCTTGAAAAATTAGTTGAGGATAGAACTAAAGAACTAGAAATTAAAAATTTAAATCTTCTTTCTGAAATTGAGCATAGAAAAAAAACTGAAAAATCATTGATTGAAAGCGAAAGAAAACTCTTAGAATCTCAGGAAATGGCTTATTTAGGAAGTTGGGAACTAGATATTGAATCCGGAGTATTTACATTTAATGACAATTTTTACAAAATATTTCATACTAATGCAGAACAAATGGGTGGATATCAAATTCCTTTAAATGTTTATGCTGAGAAATTTTTATATCATGAGGACTCTATTCTAGTTGAAGATGAAAATAAAAAAGCTATTGAGACTATAGATCCTAATTTTTCAAGATATTTAGAACACAGGATAAATTATTTTGATGGAGGTGTCGGATATATAGGCGTTAAGTTTTTTGTAAGCAAAGATTCTAATGGAAAAACGGTTAAGACTTTTGGAGTAAATCAAGATATTACCCAAAGAAAATTGATCGAAAATGAACTGAGAATTGCAAAGGAAAAAGCTGAAGAAAATAATAAAATCAATGAAGCACGACTAAGATTAATTATATTCTCCGAAAAACACTCTATTGATGACTTATTAGAAGAAACTCTTAATGAAGCTGAACTATTAAGTGGAAGTAAAATCGGGTTTTTCCACTTTGTAGATCCTGACCAAAAATCTCTAACTTTGCAAAACTGGTCTACACAAACCAAAGAGCATTTTTGCAAAGCAGCAGGCAAGGGTGATCATTATTCAATCGAAAAAGCTGGTGTTTGGGTTGATTGCGTCTACGAAGGTAAACCTGTCATACATAATAATTATCATGAACTGAAACATAAAAAAGGATTGCCCGAAGGGCATGCTGATGTTTCGAGGGAATTAGTTGTTCCAATTATTTATGATGGTATTATAAAAGCCATTATGGGAGTTGGAAATAAACCAACTGATTATAATGAACGCGATGTTGAGAAGATTTCATTACTTGCTTATTTGGCATGGGAAATTATAGAAAAGAAAAGAGTTTTTGAAGCACTTCAAATTGCTAAAGACAAAGCTGAAGAAAGTGACAAGCTCAAGACAGCATTTCTGCAAAATATGTCTCATGAAATACGCACTCCTCTCAACGTAATATTAGGTTTTTCCAACTTGCTTACCGACGATGATATTTCACGTGTAAACTTAATCGAATATGCTGATATTATTAAAAAAAGCAGCCATCGATTGATGGAGACTGTTGGCAATATTCTTGATATTTCAAAAATTGAAACCGGACAAGTTGATTTAAATCTTAAAGAATGCTCGCTTAATTCACTAATACAAAATCAATACTCATTGTTTAGATTTTTAGCTGAATCCAAAGGCATAAAGCTCTCATATTATTTGGATATGAATAGTAATGAAGTAAGTATTGAAACTGATGAGTTTAAATTAAACCAAATATTGACAAATTTGATAAATAATGCAATTAAGTTCACATTCACTGGTGAAATAAAATTTGGGTATAAGATAAATGGCGATATGCTTGAATTTTTTGTTAAGGATACCGGTGTTGGTATTCCTGAAGATTTGAAGCATAGGATTTTTACAAGATTTGCACAAGCAGATCTCTCGATATCTCGCGGTTATGAAGGTGTGGGCTTAGGGCTTTCGATTTGCAAAGGTTTAGTAGGAATCTTAGGTGGAGAAATTTGGTATGAATCCGTCGAAAATCAAGGGACTACCTTCTATTTCACTATACCATTCAAAGAAATTAACCATATCGAAGATAATAATTCAAATAAACCTGATAGCTTTGTAAAATCTGATTTGAAAATGCTGCTTGCCGAAGATGATTGGGCAAGTTATCAATTTATTGATAAGATATTGAAAAAATCAGGTATAGAATATTACTATGCCGAGAATGGTGTTGAAGCAATTAAAATTGTTGAAGAGCATCCTGATATTAATTTTGTTCTGATGGATATAAAAATGCCTAAGATGAATGGGGTAGAAGCAGCCAAAAAAATTAAAGAACTTAATCCTGAATTGACTATTATCGCTCAAACTGCTTATGCATCGATACCTGAGCGTGATGAAATTCTTTCGGTTGGGTTTAATGATTATATTTCTAAACCAATAATAATTGATGAATTAATTAAGATAATAAAAAAATATTCAAAATAAAAAAGGAGTGTAGTTCCGATAGATTGGGGCTGCCATAAAATACCTACACTCCTTTAATAAATTAAAATTCAAGAGATATATTCTCTATCCATTTATTTAATCTTGGTTCGCTGAGATGGCTCTCATTGTCTTCATCTAATGGAAGTCCAATAAATTTGCCATTCTTTATTGCTAAAGAATCATTAAAATTATAGTTTTCTGATTCGACTTTTCCAATGAACTTGCATGGTTGGGATTCAAGCTTGTTGATAATAAATATATCCAAAGTATATAATTATAACTCAAAAGCTTTTGAAATAAGTGTGATAGATTCTTCTAAAAACTTTTTTAATATTATAGCATAATATAAATAATAGATAGAATAATGATGTGAAACTAAATAGTGAAAAACTTGTCTTTGATTCAAAAGACTTTCCTAAAAATAAGGATTGTATGTCTAATGTTTTATTTCTTAGGCTTTATAGCTGATATGGATATTATAAAGATTTTAATATCAATATCGAACACTTTGGTTACTCTTAAAAATAAAAAACGATTTGTTTAAAAAAAATCACAATAAAGTAACGTAAAATTAATATAAGTGCTTGAATAATAATTAAATAAAGTTTGGCATTTTAAATGAATTTTGTTAATTTAGAATATCTATCGAGTATTCGTAGATAGGTTAAGGTGGAGACAAAAACAATAATAAAGTAATGCCGATTATGGATAAAAGGCAATGTTTGGGTATTAATTTAAGAGAGTATAATTATTACTTATTGATCAATACTATATTAAGTAACACATTCTACCTCGAAAGTAAAAAGGAATATTCAATTATGAAGACATTTGGAGACTTGCCTAATGTCTAATATGAATATAATAGATAAGTTTAAACAGATTGTTTTTGGTGACTATAATCAACTTAGCTTAAGACGCAGAGTACATATTCTAATTAATTTTATTACTATTATCATTGTATCAATTGGATTTACTACCAATATTTTAGTTGAGATGAATATTTGGGCAAATGTAGTAAATGCAATTGCACTAATACTATTGTTGATCTTTTATTTTCATGCCCGAAATGCAAAAAAACACTATAAAACAATATTTCCATTGTATATATCATCTATGTTGTTATTAGCATTAGCGTGGTTTACTAATTCGGGTTACGATGGCAATATTACTTCTCTTTATTTTGTTTTCTTCATGGCTATCTATACTATTACATATTATAAATATAGATTAATTGTATTTATTTCAAGTTTAATATTGTTTGCTATATTAGTGCTAACTCATTACCATTTTCCTGAATTAATTTTTCATTACGACAATCCTGACCAAAGATTTGTTGATTTATTTTTTGGCGGGGTTTTATACTTATTCTTCATGTATTCTATAGTAGTAGTAATTGTTAAATTTTTTGAAGAAGAAAATAAAAAAATTGCAGATTTTAATAAAGAACTGCAAAAGAAGAATGAGGAAATAGAAAGTAAAAACCAAATTCTGGAGCTTACAAACCTAAGGTTTTCTTTAGCCATGAATACCTCGCTGCAGGCATGGTTTGAGTATGATATTAAGACGGGCGATCTGGTAGTTAGCCCTGATTATGCAAGTTATTTAGGCTATAAGAATAATGAATTTTATCCAAGTGTAGATAATTGGTTCGCTAATATACATCAAGATGATGTAATTAAAGTTAAAGAAGCTTTTGTTAACTGTATTTATAAAAATGAATCTGTTGTATTTGAATATAGGCGACGAACCAAGTCCGGAGATTGGAAATGGTTTAAATCAACTGCTAAAGTTATTGATTTTGATAATGAAGGTAAAGCTACCAGACTAATCGGTACTCATATGGATATCAATCATAGAAAGATTGTCGAAGAAGCTCATAAAGATAGTGAACAAAGATATAGAAATTTGTTTAGTTCGATGCCTAATGGTTTCTATAGATCTACTCCTGATGGATATTTTGTAGATGCAAATCCGGCTTTTATTAAAATGCTTGGTTATAATAATTTAGATGAACTTATCAAATTGAATATTCCCAAAGATATATACGTACAAGAAATTGAACGTGATGAAATTCTTAAAGATAATTCTGAATTTATACCGCAGATTGAATCTTATCGATTGAAACGAAAAGACGGTCGAATAATTTGGGTTGAAGATTATGCCCGCTATATCAAAGATAAGAATGGTAATATTTTATATCATGAAGGTATTTGCCAAGATATTAGCGAAAGAGTTGAAGCTTTAAACAAAATCAAAGATAATGAATCGAGATTGAATGAGCTAAATAAAACTAAAGATAAGTTGTTTTCAATTATTGCTCATGACTTGCGCAACCCTTTAGGATCTTTTAAAACAATAACCAGATTACTTTTCGATGAGTATGAAACTTTTGATGAACTTGAAAGAAAAGAGTTTCTCAAAACAATTAAAGAATCATCCAGTCAGGTTTATTCATTGATGGAAAATCTTCTTGAATGGAGCAGATCACAACAAGGAATGTCTGAATTTAAACCTAACGTTTTGGATATTAGAACTTTAGTTGATGAAATTATCAAACTTAGTTCGGCATCAATGAAAGATAAAAAAATTAATGCAAGGAATCTTATTCCTAATGATTTAAAACTAAATGCTGATAAAAATTTAGTTAATACTATAATTCGTAATTTGATTTCTAATTCAATCAAATTTTCTGATATTGGCGGTGAAATTGAAGTAGGGGTTAGTAATATTAACGATAATCAGAAATCTTTTGTTACTATTTATGTTATGGATAATGGAATTGGTATTTCTGATGAATATCTTGAAAAATTATTTAAAATTAATAACAATATTTCGACTTTAGGCACTTCTGGAGAAAAAGGAACAGGTTTGGGATTAATGTTGTGCAAAGAATTTGTAGAAATGCACAATGGGAAAATATGGGTGGAGAGTATTCTAGGCAAAGGTAGTAAATTTTATTTTACTATGCCAATGATTCAATAATGTTATGGAATGGTTAAAAAAAATATTTAATTCAATTTCAAGTTTTGGAGTTGAATATGGCGAAACGCTTTTGGAAAAACGCAAAATACGATTCCTGAACGTACTCTATATTATAGCTATTATTAATAATAACTCTTATTTGATTTCATATTCCTTGGTCGATTTTGAATTATTACTGCCTATTATTGTTTCAGCAGGCTTATTTAATATTATGTTTTTTGCCGGACTAGTTCTTACCAAATTTAATCATATCGAACTATCGAAACATATTATTGCAATAGCATCTCCCGGAACTGTTTCTGTAGCAATTTTTGGATATATTGGAACTACAATCAACCTTCATTTCTATTACTTGCTTTTTGCTGTTATGCCTTTAGTTTTATGGGATTTGAAACAAATAAAACAAGTATCTTTTTATTTTATACTCAACTCAGTTTTATTCATTTATTCTTATAGTTTTTTTGATTCTACTAATCCTCCAATTGCTTATCCACCTAATTATGTCAAATTTCAGAGTTTAATTGCCATATTCGGTACTCAAATTTCAATTATGGCAGCTCTTTGGATAAATCTTACTCATGTTCACTTCAACGAAAAAAGGCTTCAAGAGCAGTCGGAAAACCTTGCTGCTTCTTTAGAAGATGTGAGGAATAAAAAAAAGATGTTAAGAAAACAAGCCGACGAGTTAGATGAACTAAATTTAGAGCTAGTCAATAGAAATAATAAACTTAACGAGCTAAATGCCACAAAGGACAAATTTTTTGCAATTATTGCTCACGACTTGCGCAATCCTTTGGGCAATTTTAGACAAGTTACAAAACTCCTTAGCGATTCTTTCCAAGAATTTAGTGAAGAAGAAAAAATTGAGTTTTTACAGTTGCTTAAAGAATCTTCGAAAGATATATATGATTTACTTGAAAATTTGCTGCTTTGGGCAAACTCTCAACGTGGTATTATTAGATATACTCCAAAAGAAGTTAATATGAACGATTTAGCAACTGAAGTCAGTTCATTACTAAAGCTTTCTGCAGAAAATAAATTTATAAAAATCAGATCCAATATACCTGATAATTTATTGCTTTTTATAGATTCTAATATGATTCGTACTGTGTTAAGAAATTTAATATCAAATGCAATTAAGTTTTCGCCTGTAGGCTCAAATATTGAAATAGGTATTGTCAATAATAATCTTGATTTTTATTTCAACAATGATATTCAAAGTGATATGCTTGTTGTATATGTTAGAGATCAAGGTGTTGGCATGAGCGATAATACACTTAATAAATTATTTAGAATCGAAGAAAATGTGATATTTCAAGGAACTGCGGGCGAACAAGGCACCGGGCTTGGATTGATTATTTGCAAAGAGTTTGTCGAGCAGCATGGCGGTAAAATATGGGCTGAGTCAGAAATTGATATTGGAAGCACTTTCTATTTCTCTTTGCCACTTATGTGCTAGTACTCTTAGTTTTTTTGTACCGATATAAAAACTTATAAAATTTCAAATATCTCAATTTATCTAAATGAAAAATTCAATAAATAACATCTGATTTTTGCTTTAGCTAATTTGCAGGCATTTATTTTATGCTTATATTTGTTTTAATTTAATAGAATATTATAAATAATATTATTGTCGAATGATTAAAGAAACTAATAAATTTAGAATGACAGCCAAAACTCCTTTTGGATTGGAAGAAGTTTTAGCTAAAGAGCTTACTAATATTGGTGCTCAAGATATTGAAATCCTTAATCGTGCTGTTGCTTTTAGCGGTACAAAAGAAACAATGTATAGAGCAAATTTAGAATTGAGAACTGCTCTTCGCATACTAAAACCAATCTATACTTTCAAAGTAAGAGATGAAGTTGATTTATATAGAGAAGCTAAGAATTTTGCATGGGAAGAATATTTAACTCCTGACAATACTTTTGCTGTGAGTAGTGCAGTATATTCGGAAAACTTCAATCATGAAAATTATGTAGCACTCAAAGTGAAAGACGCAATTGTTGATGAATTGCGCGAATATTATGGAAGCAGACCAAATATAAATGTCGAAAATCCTGATTTAAGAATCGACGTGCATATTAGCGAAGAGACTTGTACTATATCTCTTGATAGTTCAGGAAATTCTCTTCATAGACGAGGTTATAGAATTGGCCAAGTTATTGCTCCAATCAATGAAGTATTGGCTGCAGGTATGATTTTACTTTCCGGCTGGGATGCTCAATGTGATTTTATTGATCCTATGTGTGGCTCAGGTACTTTCTTGATGGAAGCTGCTACAATTGCTTATAATATAGCTCCAGGTATTAAAATTCCTGAATTTGGTTTTATGCGTTGGAAAGATTGGGATTCTGCTCTTTGGAAAAAATTAGTTGATGATGCTAAAAGTCGCGAAAGAGAGTTCCCTCATACTATTATTGGATTTGATGAGTCGCCTAAAGCTATTAAAATTGCTAAGGCTAATGTTAAAAATGCTGATTTGGCATGGAAGATTTTATTGAAAAATAAACGCATGGAAGATATTACTCCTGATATGCTTAGTGGAAGCGGTTTTGTTATGATTAATCCTCCTTATGGTGAGAGAATTAATGACAAAAATACTGAAAGATTTTATCAGCAAATTGGTGATGCTCTTAAACAAAATTTCGATGGGCATACCGTTTGGATTATTTCTTCTAACAAAGATGCTCTGAAGCAAATAGGACTTAGAACTTCCAAAAGAATTACTCTCTTCAATGGTGCTTTGGAGTGTAAATTTCATCGCTACGACATTTATAAAGGCTCACGTAAGTCTAAATATTTAAATCAAGAAAGTAACGAAAATGAAGTATAAACTCGATAATTTAGAACTTGATGATTCTAATATTGAATTTAATTATGCTCTTGATTTGGTAGAAAATTCCAAAAGTTTGATTTATTTGACCGGGAAAGCAGGCTCTGGCAAAACTACTTTCTTGAAATATGTTAGAGAAATTACTAAAAAGAAGACAGTAGTATTGGCTCCAACTGGAGTTGCCGCTCTGAATGCTGGGGGCCAGACTATTCATTCTTTCTTCAAAATTGCTCCAAGTATTTATCTTCCTGATGATATCAGATTGAGAGCTAAAGCATTTCCTGATGATGATGATAAGCGAACTATTTTTGATTATTTCAAATATCAAAAGCAACATCGTAATCTAATCACCGGTATGGAACTGCTAATTATTGATGAAGTTTCGATGGTTAGATGTGATTTGATAGATTTAGTTGACCGTATTCTTAGAGTTTTTCGCGAAAGGGAAGATGAGCCCTTTGGTGGAGTGCAAGTTTTATTGATTGGTGATGCTTATCAACTTCCTCCAATTGCACAGACTAATGATTGGAACATTCTCAACAATTATTATGAAACCCCATTCTTTTTTAGTTCTAAAGTATTGGAATCTACTAAACCGATTTATATTGAGTTAAAAAAAATATACAGGCAGCAAGATGATAGATTTATTCAATTGCTTAATAATGTTCGAACAAATCAGGTAAGCCAAGAGGATATGGATCTACTCAATAGTAGATTTCTACCTTCAATTTTTAAGAATGATAATCTTAATTATGTTACTATCGCTACACATAATAGAATGGTTGATGCTACGAATCAACGAAAGTTAGATGAACTTCAAACTGAAATGAAAAGTTATGAAGCTTTAGTAAATGGCGAGTTCCCTGATTCGATGATGCCAACTGATAGAATATTAAATTTAAAAGTTGGTGCTCAAGTGATGTTTATTAGAAATGATACCGAGAAAAAGTATTTTAATGGGAAAATTGGCAGAATTAAAGAACTTGAAGATTTATATGTAGTAGTCGAACTCGAATCAGGAAAAGAAATCGAACTAAAAAAATATACTTGGGCAAATATAAAATACACATGGAATGCTAAAGAAAAGAAGATTGAAGAAGAAATTATTGGAGATTTCACTCAATTTCCTTTGCGATTAGCATGGTCAATCACTGTGCATAAATGTCAGGGACTAACCTTTGATAATGTTATTGCTGATATAAGCTCTTCATTTTCTCCAGGTCAGGTCTATGTTGCGCTTAGCAGATGCACTTCTTTGGAAGGGCTTGTACTTAAGTCAAAGATCAATCGAAATGCAATAATGACGGATAAAAATGTTATTGAATTTGCAAATTCAGAATATTTTCATAAATAAATTAAATTAAAATATGAAACAAGATAGAATAATAGAACTTGACGGTCTTAGAGCTATTGCTATAATATTTGTAGTTATTGTTCATTATATATTTAATCAACTACAAGTGCCAGATAATCCTTTTCTTTTAGCTTTATATAAAATAATTGGATACACTTGGAGTGGAGTTGACTTGTTTTTTATTCTTTCAGGATATTTGATTGGAGGAATTCTTATTGATAATAAAAATTCTTCGAATTATTTCAAAATATTTTATGCAAGAAGATTTTTTAGAATATTTCCATTGTATTATCTTTTTCTTGGCTTAATGATTTTACTTTCTTTTTTACTAAATTCCAATATTAATAGTTTGTATTATCGTGAAACATCAATATTTTCTTACTTAACATATACTCAAAATATATTTTCATTTTTCACACATTCACCAATTGGAATTACTTGGTCTTTAGCAATAGAAGAACAATTTTATTTGTTTTTACCTCTAATAATTTATTTTATTGACAGAAAAAAATTGCCTTTAGTATTTTTTATCTTCATTACTATTTCAATTATACTTAGATCATTCTTTTACTACCCTTATTCCTTAGATCAGTTGTTCTATAGAATGGATTCGTTACTTATGGGCTCTATCTGTGCTTTTTACATTAAAGACGAGCGTTGGTTTGGGTTTATAAATAAACATTATAAAATTTTTGTAATAGCTTTCTTTGTTTTATTAATAACTATTATAAGTTTAATTTTAACTGATATTGTTTTGATCCCTAGTATTCAAAACAACTTATTATTTTTGCTTTTTAATTTATTATATTCGACACTTTTAATTATTGTAATTTTAAACAGATCAGATGTTTTGAGCAAAATTTTAAGAAATCAATTAATGGTAAGTATTGGGCAGATTTCTTATGGTATATATTTATATCATTTGATTGTATTAGGTGTACTTTTTAAAATTGTTTTGAAACAAAATCCAAGTTTAAATGACTTAAGCGATTTGGTTGTTGTAGGTTTATCTATTATTATTACCTATTTTGTTTCTAAATTATCATTTAATATTTTTGAAAAACCGATTTTAAAAATAGGATCTAGATTCAAATACAGTAATGCTTCAGTGAAAAATAGATAAAAGTAAAAAAAATAAT
>CAZBNQ010000038.1:0-13596 GCA_964493035.1 uncultured Hyphomicrobiales bacterium
TGAATCTTTTAAATAATTTAATATTCGTTTACTAGAGAAATTTCCATTAATAATATTTTTTTTAACGTAATTAACATCATATTCATACGTTAATATTAAAGAATAAATATGTTCATCATCTTTATTAAGAATTCTAAAGGAACTTATTGGTGCAAAATCATCATTACCTTTCAAAGAATATGATTTTTGCATTTTATTGCCATTTTTATCCCATAAAAAGGCGATGCCCATATTATCGCTAATATATAGATAATCAAAGCAAAAGGAGACTAGGGAAATTCCTGGATAACTAAATCTTGTAACGTTACTTGTATCTTTATATGATTTAATTAAATGACCATTTTTATCAATATAATGAATATATGGAATTAAAAATGTTGCTTTTGTATTTTCTTTGTAAACAACATGTTTATTTAAATCGATAATGCGATACATAGTATCCGCAATAAAATAGTTGTTTAAATTTTTACATAGAGAATTAAATTGAATATTTAAAGAATCAATTTTTAGAATATTTACGCCATTTGAATCATTCACAAAGAAAATAGTATTTAATGAATTATCAAAATTATTAGTAGCGATTGCAGCAATAATCAATTTGTTATCAAAAAAGCCACAATCATTAAAAATCAAACTATGATAATAATTTGATGAATATGTATATTTATTAATAATATAATTTGGATATTCTTCGGCATTCAGATATCCAAAAGATAGAAGTGAAAAAAGTATAATATTAAAATATTTCATTTCAAACCTCATAATATATATATTGAACAAATTTTTTCCTGATTGATAAATAAATGAAAAAAAAGAGCTTAAGCCAAAATCCTATTGACTTAAGCAAATATAATCATCAATTTAATAATAAACAAGAGGAAAAAAATAGACTTAAAGAAATAATGATAATATCATATAATATTAATGATTATAGATTATTTGCGACAAAATTATATAGGTTTTTATATGAGAATTTTTCAATAATATCATCACCCAAATTCAATTCTCGAATCAATAATTCGATCATCTCCGGGTAAGTCTCAACACCAATAAAAGGACTAGCATCGATACCATCATAATCTGCCCCAAATCCAATAATATCTTCTGCACCTAAATTTAAGAAATGCTCGACATGCCGAACGAATTTCAAACTAAGATTTTCATCATTATTGCCTAAAAATTCGGAATAAAGATTGATCCCAATAAATCCTTTACGATTGATTATTTCCTGAATCTGATAATCAAAGAGGTTTCTTGGAACAGGACAAATGCTATTTGAATTGGAATGAGAAGCAATAAATGCTTTGTCGGTAGCTTTACAAACATCATCAAATCCATTTACGTTTAGGTGTGAAACATCGATAATCATACCGATTTTGTCCATTTCTTTGACTATGTCTTTGCCGAAATTAGTTAAGCCATATTCTTCGTAAACACCGTCTCCCACAAAATTACGATGGTTCCAAGTAAGAGTCATTGCCCTTATACCAGCTTTGTAAAAAGCATATAAATTATTGATATCGTTTACAATAGGGGAGGCACCCTCGAGTGAAAGAAGAATATTGACTTTGTTTTCATCAAGGTCAGCTTTGGATTCAACATGAACGACATTATCAGGCTTTTTAGCAAGAAAATTACCTATATGCCTAAAAGCAAATGCTAAGGCGGAGTCGCCGTTAATTCTTTCAGGAGTGAATATCGCAAAGAATTGTAGCAATCCTCCTACGGACTGAAATTTATCTAAGTTCCAATGAGATTTAGCCGAAAAAAATGGATTATCTTCAAAGGCAGTCAATGTATCGCAATGTGCGTCTGCAACTTTCATGATTTTTCACCGTTATATATAAATAAATGATGCAAATTATTGCACTTGATTTGTTAAATTTGCGTCTAAATTATGATATTTTTATTAATAATAGAAATGAAAATTGAAAATGAACGCTAAAAAACTTATTTGGGTATTAGGAAGCTTACTAATTATAAGTGGATTGGGACTTGCGTATTTTGTAACGAGCTCAAATGAGGCAATAAGTCAGAACGAAAATCATTCGAAGCAATTCAGATACGTGCAAAATGATGCTTATGGATATGGTGAAAAGCTTGAATATAAAGTAGGATATAAATTTATTACTGCCGGATATGGCTACTTTCATATTCAACCCAAGCCGGTATATCGTTACGGTCGTGAATGCTATGACGTGAGGTTTGAAGTGAAATCTCTCGAAAGTCTCGAGTGGGTTTATAAAGTTCAAGATAGATACCGCACTGTGTTAGATGCAGGTGGTATTTTCCCTTGGGAGTTTGAGCAAAATATACGCGAAGGAAAATATAAAAGAGATTCTAAAGCCGAATTCGATCAATATAATAATTTAGCTAAAGTAAAAGGTAAAACATATAAAACTCCTGAATATGTGCATGATATTGTTTCGGCATTTTATTATGTAAGAACCATGGATTTGAGAAATATGAAAAATGGTTCCGTTTTCTATATGAAGCACTTTTTCGATGATACTACAAATTCATTGGGCGTAAAAGTAATCAAACGCGAAACTATCGAAGTAGAAGCCGGAAAATTTAAATGTATTGTTATTGAGCCTCTTGTTGTGCAAGGTGGTTTGTTCAAAAACGAAGGCAATATTTTTATTTGGGTTACTGACGACGAAAGAAAGCTCCCTGTCAAGGTTGCTACTAAGATATTGATCGGTTATGTTGGTGCAGAATTAGTTAGATATAGCGGCTTGAGAGGACCAGTAAATGCGAAAGTCAATTAGTATATTACTGTTGTGTGTATTATTCATTAATGCAAATTTAATGTTTGCTGCTGATAAAAATGAATTATATAAATCTATAATTGATAAATATGGTTCGTTGAAATCAATATCTTTCACATTTAAATCTGCAAAAGGACCATCAATCTCAGGCAGTATTAAAGCAAAAAAAGGCAATAAATATATATTGAGTTCATTCGACAGGCTGATTACTTGCGACGGAAAAACAATTTGGAATTATTCACCAAAAGATAAAAATGTGATAATCACTGATTATACTGACGACATGACTAATTCTTCTCTCGAAAAATTATTTTTTGGTACTTTATCGAGTATGTCGCCAATCGAGTTGAAAGAAGAGAACTCGTCAAAAAACGGCTCATCTTATGTATTGAAACTTGCTCCTAAAGCAAATTCTAATATTAAAGCAATAACTTTATGGATAAGCAAAGATAAAAATGATATTAAAGCAATTCAAATAAAAACAAATGAAAACGAGACTAAATGGATTTTGACTAATGTAAAAATAAATGCTGAAATATCTGATAAATCGTTTAAATTTGTCGTCCCAAAAGGGGCAGAAGTAATTGATATGAGATAAATTGGAAAAGGAAAAATGAGTTATATATTGGCAATTGAATCATCATGTGATGAAACTTCGGCATCTGTCATTAAGGATTCCGAAGTTTTAAGTAATGTAATATCCTCTCAGTATTTTCATGGCAAATATGGTGGAGTGGTTCCTGAATTAGCTTCAAGAGCACATTTAAAAATTATTTCAGATATTACCGAAGAAGCATTGGAAAAAGCCTCGCTAAGTATAAATGATATTTCTGCTTTGGCTGTTACTTCAGAGCCGGGATTAATTGGTAGTTTGATTGTAGGCTCTAATTATGCAAAAGGACTGTCTTTGAGATACAATTTGCCGGTAATTCCTGTTAATCATATCGAAGGACATATATTTTCGGGTTTTCTACACGAAAAAAATGCTGAATTTCCTGTTGTGAATTTAGTTGTGAGTGGTGGGCATACTGCTATATTTTTTGTTGAATCTTATAATAAATATTCGATTATTGGGCTTACTCGCGATGATGCTGCCGGCGAGGCTTTCGATAAAATTGCCAAAATGATTGGGCTTACCTATCCGGGTGGACCTCTTGTAGATCAATATGCAAAATCCGGTAATCCAAAAGCTTATGATTTTCCAAGATCTATGATTCATTCTCATGATTATGATTTCAGCTTTAGTGGTTTGAAGACTTCCGTTAGATACTTTATTAGAGATAAGTTTCCTGATGGAGTGCCGGAAGAAAAACTGCCAGATTTGTGTGCTTCGGTGCAATCTGCAATAGTAGATGTTTTGGTGCATAAAACAATAAATGCTGCAAGAGATAAAAAAGTGAACGGAATAGTAATTTCGGGTGGAGTATCTGCAAATTCGCAACTAAGAGCAGATATGGCAATCAGAGCCGAAAAGTTTGGTATTAAAACTTATGCTCCGGCAATGGGTTTTTGCATGGATAATGCTGCAATGATTGGTTTTATTGCCGAAAAACGCTTGGCAGAACTCGGTCGGGAGCAGTTCTTTAATCTTGAATATACTGTCAGTGCAACAGCTTTGAGAGCGAAAACAAAATAATGGAACAAATTAAAGTATCAGTTGTAATTCCCGTTTTTAATGGTGAAAAATTTATTGAATCTTGCATTGATTCAGTATTAAATCAGACTTATAAAAATATTGAAATTATTGTGATTAATGATGGTTCCACTGATAAATCTCTTGAGATTATTAATGAAAAATATCCACAAATAAGTGTATATAATCAGAAAAATGGAGATGTAGCTAAAGCACGAAATGCCGGTATCGCATTAGCTAATGGCGATTATATTGCTTTGCTGGATCAGGATGACTATTGGATAGAAAATAAAATTGAATTGCAAGTAAAGGCTATTAAGGAAAATAATTTTCCTGATGTATGTTTTACTAATTTAAAGAAGATTAATTCTAAGGGCAAGGAATGGATGCCTGAAGAACCTCATCAGATAGCTTTATCGCTAACTCCAAATAATACTTTCGAAAAATTAGCAATAAAAAATTGCTTAATGCCTAGCGCTGTAATGATTAAAAAAGAAACTATTAATAAATATGGTGCATTTGACGATAGTTTTCGAACTTGTGGCGACTATGAATTGTGGCTGAGATATGCCGGTGCAGGTGCTGTGTTTGTATATTGTCCGGAGCAGCTTACTGTTTATAGGTTACACTCTGAAAATAATTCATACAAAACAGATTTAATGCGTAGTGATAGACTGAAAGCTGTAGAAACTGCATTTGATTCTAAATATTTGAAAAATGAATACAAAAGTATGAAGAATATTTCTTTAGCTTTTGCATATAAAGAAGCAGCTTATTCATATTTTAGTTCAAAAAATTATAAGAAATTTTTAGATGAGGCAAGGCAGGCGATTGCTTTATCTGCAAAAGTATTAGATTTTAAATTTCTTTCAAGATATTTTAGAGCTTTAATTAAATCATAAAAAAAACGGGGAATTATTCCCCGTTAACTTTAATTGGTTGTTGTTTTTTGCGTAACTGCAATATTCTTAGTGTAAATAATCCTGAGTATCCAATAAATAAAATCAGCATATTATTTATCTGATTTATAATCATATCCATACTATTCTGCATCTGACTTGAATTGAATACAGCTTTAAGGAATGGCACAAGCGGAAATAGTTTCGAAAAACTAACAATATAATCAGGTATTTGTGCTTGGGGCCAAGCATATCCACTCATCATAAAGAACGGGTAACTGGTAAAACCTAGTATAACAAAAACGCTAATTCTATGTTTGAAAAATGTACCAACAAATAATCCGAAAGCTATAGAAGCAAGAGAACCGCAAATAAATATGAGCATCAAGTCTAAAGCAGATCCCAAATAATTAATTTCGTAAAGAGGTGCAATAATGAAATAAGCTATCACTGCGTGTATAGAAAAAACAAATATATATGAAAATAATTTTGACACGAGTATAGTGAAAGCATTAGTACTAATGTCGAATAAGTCTTTCCAATTAGATAATTGAGATTCTTTAGCAGTAGCAGCGGCAGCACCAATCACAATAATTTGAGAGAAAATAATAATAAGCAAAGGTGGCAGAATTAGATCACCATAGGTAAGATATGGATTGTACATATTTTGGAAATCAAATTTGACAGGTGTTACTAAAAGTGGATTTTGAGTGATAGGTACACCTTTTTTCATAAGGTACGAAGCCATCACTTTTCCACCAAAAGTAGAAGCAATTGCAGAAATTGGAAAACCAACATCACTAAGCACCAGCAATCTACCAGGGGAAATAACCAATTTGAGATTGATTTGCTTTCCATATTTCAAGTCTGCCGAAAAGTTTTTTGGTAAATATAATGCTGCCTGAATATTTTCATGAGCCATTAGATGTTTAATATCGGCATCGTCGGAAATAACTTTGTTTACTTCAAGGTTTTGATGAGCATCAAGATCTCTGATAAATTGCCTTGACAAGTGCGAATTGTCGTAGTCAATAACAGCAATAGGAATATTTTCCTCAATTTTATGAAGGTAAATAGCTCCATATAAAAGCGGATAGGCGAGAGGGGCAACAATGAAAATCATCATTAAATTTGAGTCTTTAACAACTTTTTTCAATTCTCTTTTAATCAAATTTATTAGATTATTCATAATTTTTAAACCGGCAGAATTTTATCAAAAAATTTGCGAATTGGTTCTCCTGGCTTTGTAATCAGGAATAAAGAAAGTCCCCAAAATACAGTTCCAATGACAATAAGAGGCAAAATCCCACGCCAAGTAGGATAATCATATAAGAACATTGGAAAAAAGCCATCAAGAAAATGAGTAACAGGTATGCAATTAGCAAAAGCTTCGATGCCACTCGGCATAGCCCAACGAGGGAATGTGTACCCACTAAACACAAAAGAAGGTGCATTAATCACTAATAGCATTTGTGAAGCTGTAACTAAATTTTGCAATAAAATAGATAGGAATATTCCCATACCCATTGAAACAATTACTAAAAGCAATGTTAGAGTAAAAATATAAAACCAAGAAGAATTAACAGGTATACCCGAAAGAGGAAAAATAACTGTAAATAATATTAATGTAGAAATTACATTAGCAATAAATATTGGTGTCAATTTTCCTAGAATAAAGGCAGCTCTGTGTCCTTTTTGTGGAATTATTCTTCCAGCAGCATGTTCTCTATGCTGACGAAAAACCCAAAGTGTAGAAAAACTAGCAGACATTTGGAGGATAGAAATCAGCATACCAGGAATCAAATAAATAGTGTAACTAAAATACGGATTTCCAAGCGCATGAATGTCTGTGCTTATTGGATATGCTCTTGCAATAGCTTCTTTTTCGCTTATCCCCAAATCAATCATTTTTTCTACTTGAATATTATTGGAAAAGTTGAGTATGGTTTGAGCAATAATTTTATAAGCAACTTTTGCATACATTAAGTAAGCAGCATTGGCGAATATTTTGACATAAGCTGAATTAGATGTCTTTATTTTTTTAGAGAAATCTTTTTCAATTACTATAGTCAAGTAAGTATCGCCTGATTGGAATAAGCTATCAGCAATTGCATTGTTAGGAACAATGAAATCGACATCAATAGCTTCAGTTGCATCAATATTTCTAATTAGCTGTCTGGAGTCAGCAGAATTATCCAAATCGACAACCGAAATAGGCATATTTTCAATAAAGCCATTTTGGAAAGTCAAAGCTAGACAAATCCAAGCTAAAAAAGGCATCACAATTGCAATAATAATTGGCAAAGGAGCTTTTTTGAGCATTCTAATCTCATTCAGCAAGAAATAATATGTTCTTTTAGAAAAATTCATGGCTATTTCTTAATTTGATTTAAATCAATACTTACTGTCATCCCCGGACGTAATGAGTTGTTGTTAGCATTAATTGGTTTAAGTTTTACAGTGAAAGATCTAACGTCGAAAGTATTTTTATCATTAGTGGAGCGCCAATTAGCAAAGTCGCCCATAACAGCAAAATTAGTAACTTTAAATTTCACATTAATACCGGCACCATGCACTCTACCTTCTAAAACGTCGCCAATTTTAATTTTTTCCAATTCATTAGCAGGCAAGTTCAATTCAGCCCAAACATCATTAGGATCGATAAGAGTAAGAACCGGATAGCCTGTAGCAGCCATTTCGCCTTGGTCGATTAAACGTTTGGCAACAAATCCGGAAATTGGGCTATAAATAATCGATTCGTCTAAATAAGCTTTTGCTTCTTCTTGAGATTGCACAGCACGATCTAATTGACCGCGAGCCATGTCTTTTTGTTCGTTACGAGCACCTTTGACAGCCATATCTAATTGAGATTTTGATGCTTCCATTGCAGCTTTTGCAGCTGAAAATTTTTGAAAGCCAACATCAAATTCCTGATCGGATATCAATTTATCGTTGTGAAGAGATTTCATTCTATTGTAAGTTTTATCAGCTAATTCAAATTGGCTTTTAGCGGCTTCGTAAGCACGACGAGCCATATCAATTTCTTCTTGGCGAGCACCGGCAATCAGCATATTTAATTGAGCTTTTGCAGATTCAACTGCACCACCAGCTTGTGCTAATTTTGCTTTTACTTCTCTATCAGTAAGCTTAAATAATTGAGAGCCAATTTCGACTTTATCGCCTTCATCAACGGCAATCCATTCAACTCTACCAGGGATTTTGGAAGAAATATCATATTCTCTCATTTCAATTTGAGCAATTCTAATTAAGGGTTTTTCCGAAGATTTTGATGTCATTAATAGAATGCCAACAATCCCGATAATTATTATAGCTATACCAGCAAAAAGATAAGCCATTACTTTTGATTTTTTCATTTTATACTCAATTTAAATTATACATTCAAAATTAATTATTGGACCAATATGCAATAAATTCATCAGGAGTATTGCAAAACTTATTTAAAGAAGCAATACCGGAATAATAGTCTTTAAGTGCAGCAAGTCTTTTTAATGCAATAGATTCATAAAGAAGCTGTGCATCTAAAGTTTCGAGCGAAGTGCCAAGACCAGTCTCATAGCGTTTTTCATTTAGTCTTAAATTTTCTCTTGCTTGCTCTAGCGAAGAGTTCAATTGATTGAATTGTTCTTCAGCCAAACGAATTTCCATGCTAGTATTTCTAATTGCCAAATCGATTTTGCGTTCAACTTCCATAGCCATTAAGTCCATAGCTTCTTTTTCAATTTTACTTTCTTGATAGTTGTGGAGGCTTTTCAATCCATCAAATTGCCAGCGAGCGCCAAGCCCAACGCCCCAAGTAGGTTCAATTGCAGAAAGATAATTTTCGAAGAAATTATAAAATCCAAAACCGAACACACTAGGAAGCAATTCACCCATATCGGCATTAGCTTTAGCTGCATATACTTTAGATCCTGATTGAACCATTTTTAAGCTGTTGTTATTGTTTTTAGCATTTGAAAGCAGATAATCATAATCAATAGAAAATGATTTGTAATATAAAGAGTCAGCAACATCAAAATTATCGGAAGACTCCATAACAGAAGCTAAAGCAATTTTAGCCATTTTAAGTTTTTCTTCGGCTTCGAATAAGTTGCGTTTTGCCTCCGAAAGAGCTACATCGGCTCTAAGTTTATCATGCTTGGCAATTAAACCTTGGGCTTCGAGTTTTAAGGCTTTATCAGCGTGTTTTTTAACAGTTTCGAGAGCTTCTTGTCTTACTTTCAAGTTTTCTTTAGCGAGGAGTAAGTTAAGATAAGAATTAATCACAGAATAAATAATATCATCCTTTTCTAAATTACTTTTCGCTTGCTGAACTTCAAATTGAGCTTCAGCGGCATCGATACCGGATAGGATTCTGCCACCGGTAAAAATTGGCTGCGATACAGTAAGTTTTGCCTGAGGAGAAGTTTGTTCTTTGACAGTTTCCTTGAAATGTGGAATGCTTGCATTAAGTTTTTGAGCAGTACCAGCTTCGATTGCAGCTTTTTCTTGATCAGAAAGTGCTTTGCCAGTTTTTAGCATGCTTTCTAAATTCGAAAATCCAACTTGATTTTTGGATTGAAGCCCGATCATAACATCTCTGATACCATCAAGATCCAGAACCAGATCTTCATTAAGATGAGTATAAGCAAAATCGATACTAACACTTGGCATCATTCTATCCCAAGCAGTATTAATGCTTTTGCGTTTAGCTTCATCTTTCAAATTAGCAGATTTAATGCCTTTATTGTTAGATTTTGCCAATCTAACAGCTTCTTTAAGACTAAGCTGAGCAGAAGCGTAATTGTTTGTTAAGGCAAATAAAGCTATTATCAAAAATAATTTTTTCATATTAGTTCTTTGAATTATGAATCAACGTTCAGTTAATATTAAAAATATATATTAAAGCAAAAAAAGCGAATTATTTAAGGCCATTGACAGCCAAATGTTCTATTTCTTTAGTCATACTAATAACATCGACATTAGTAAAATCAATAGTTTTAGCAGCCATAAGATGCCAAATACCACCAACAAGAAACACAGTAGCATCTTTAGCATTCAACGACTTATTAAATTCGCCAAATTCAATGCCTTTAGAAATAATTTTAGTAGTTCTCTCCATAACACTGCCAACATAATCATTGACTTTAGCGCTAGGTCCGGCACTCCAGAAAGAGTATTCGCTTAGTATCAGTCTAGCCAGGTCGGAATTTTGAGCAACCATTTCGATGATTTCTCCAATAATTTCCCGAATTTTTTGTTCAGGTGTCATGTTCTTTATTTCGTCGAGCTTTACTAATTTCTCATCAATTCTAGACCATGAATTAATGAATAGTTCTTCAAGAATAGCTTCTTTATTCTTAAAATAAAGATAGACAGTACCGGCACCGATGCCTGCAATCTCAGCAATTTTTGATATTTTTGCTTTGTGATAGCCTTCGAACGAGAAGACTTGCAAAGCTGCCTGCATTATTTTTTCTTTCTTTTCATCCATAATTTTCTTTTATTGAATAGTGAATCACCGTTCATAACGCAAAATTATAAAATTTATTTTAAATGTGCAAGAAATTTTGCAACTTTTTATATGCTTTAAGTGTCTTTATTAAAAATAATATTAATTACTTTTTTGGAAAAATCATGAATATCTTAAAGCTATTTATTATAGTATTTGGAATTACTTTTATATTTGATAGCCTTTCTGCACAAGAGAACTCGAAAGTGTTGGATTGGATTATGAAAGAAAAAGTAAAAATTAAACCTGAAGAAGTTATAGATAAAATTAACGGAAAGGGTTACTTCAAAAATAATATTCTCCCAAAACTAGGCGACAATCCTCTATCTGCAAATGAAACTGCTGTTGCTAAAGATGATGAAGTTGAATCTGAAGTGCATGCTGCTATTAATCCTTTAGATTCAAATAATATCATTCTTTCGCCTATTTATCAAAATGTGCAAAGTAGCGACGGTCCTTTGTCCTGTCCTATATATTATACAACTAACTTTGGTAAGTCATGGAATAAGAGTAGTTTTAGAACTGGTGCTGATTTCTCAAATTACCAGATTATGGGTGGTGGCGACCCTATGTTGGTATTTGATGCAAACGGTGTCGCTTATATTTCTTGGATTTATCTTTATGGTAAAATGAATTCTAATAATATGTTTGACTCTGTTTTTGCAAAGACTTTTTGGGCATATTCAGATGATAAAGGTGCTACATGGAAAAAAGCCGGTGATTACGCTATTGTCGGTATTTCTGCTAAAGCTACTCAAATGTCTCTTTTCAGCCCAATTTTTGACTTAAAAGGAATGTATGATAAGCAATGGTTTGCTTCTGATCATTCAAATTCACAGTATAGAGGCAATGTTTATTGCGCTATGATTAAAATTGGAATTGAAAACAATCAACAAACTACAGACAATTTTGTGTTTGTCAAATCAAAAAATTCTAATCAATTTGTTGCGGTTAAGATTAATTCTTATAAATATGACTTTTCACAATTCAATACAGTTGATGTAGATAAGCTAGGTAATGTTCATGTATTGTTTTTTGCAAGCAAAAGTGGGCAAGCAGCTCTCTATCATACTGTGTCTAAAGATGGTGGTGCTACATTCAGTCCGGAAAAGAAAATTACTAATATTATTTGCTTAGGTTCTGCGATGCTTGGAACTGAATCGACCGGAAAAATTCCCGGTATCAATGAAGATAGGTTTTATCCTGCACCACAAATTGCATGCGACAAATCAAGTAGCAGTACTAACAATAATATCTATGTTGTATTTAATGGTAATGGTATTGATTCTGATATGAATAATGGCCACGATATTTATCTTGTAGCTTCGCATGATGGTGGAGAAACTTGGGATACACCAACTATTGTCAATAATGATCCTAAAAATATTATTAGTAGCCAGTTCCTTCCGGCACTTACAGTCAACGAAAATGGTGTCGTTATTGTTTCCTGGTATGATAGAAGAAATGATCAAAATAATATTAATACTCATTATTATATAGCATGTTCTTTTGATGCTGGTAAAACATTTGTAAATCAAAGAGCAGCTTCTTCTAAAGAAACTAATTTTAATTATACTGGAACAGAAAATAATGAATTTGGTGTTGGTGAATACAATATGGTTTTGGCATCCAAAAATTATGCAATTCCTGTTTGGGCTGATGGTAGGCAAAATAATGGTAATTTGGATATTTATGTTGCATTTTTACCAATCTATTCAACAACCTCGGTAGATAGAATAAGTGGTATCAATTCTGGTTTGAGTATTGATAATATCAGTCCAAACCCTGCGAGTGAATATATTAATTGTACATATCAACTTGATGATCCTTCGTCAATAGAGTATTCAATTATAGATTATTCTGGAAAGACATTGCTCAACAATATTATAAGCGAAAATATACAAGGGATTAATACAATAAGTATCAAAGTAAATGAACTTAATTCAGGTATTTACTATCTTAAATTGAAAAACAATAAAGGTTTTGCTTTGATGAAATTTATTATTGAAAGATAATATTATTTGAATTATATATGAGTGAAGCTCCTAAATTAAAATGTGCGGCAAAGAATAGGAGCTTCACTCTTTTGTTTTATAATGTTTTGTGCGTGCCATCGCAATAAGGTGGATTTTTTGATTGTTTGCAAGCGCAAAGCCAAGCTTTTTTGGGTTCTAATACTTCGAAATGTAATGATTTGAATTGTCCGGCTTCTTTATGCTTACCATCACAAAATGGTTGGTTTGCTGATTCGCCACAAGTACACCAATGATATTTTTTACCATCAGATAATTCAACACAAATCGGTTCTTTTTGAGCAATTTTTGGTTCCGGCATATTTCCCTCCATAATAAAAAAAAATAGAAACGAGTATTTATCTAAATAATTGGTGGATTTATTCTGCTTTTTTCCATATTCATCTAAGATTTTAATGTTTTTATTCTTAAAATATTATAATTTTGAGAAAAAATGGATTTGATATGAGTAATACTATTGTTGTTAAAAATATATCTAAGAGCTTTGGCAATATTAAGGCTTTAGATAATATTGATTTGGAAATAATGCATGGCAGCATATTTGGTCTATTAGGACCTAATGGAGCAGGCAAATCTACATTGATTAGGTTGATGAACGGAATATTGACTCCTGACAGTGGTGATGTTAATATTTTCAATCATTCTATTAAGAATGATCCTATAGAAATTCATAAAATATCTGGTGTATTGACTGAAAATGCGAATATTTATGAAAATTTGAGTGCAAAAGAAAATTTGAGTTTTTTTGCTA